>NZ_JBDGBK010000029.1:0-36950 GCF_040910045.1 Enterococcus sp. RTP21361st1_A6_RTP21361_211029
ATTCGAAACGAAGTAGATAAAAAGCTGTTCCAAGCTCGAGTTACGAGTTTGGAACAGCTTTTGTCTACAGTCTGAAGTGGTTCCCTAAAAGAACCACTTCTTTTTTTAAAATTGAGAATTGTTATTTACTCCAAACATCGCTATATTCCGGTTTACGTTCAAACTCTTTTTTTGCAAATGGACAGAGTGGAATGATTGTTTTCTTTTCCGCGCGCGCTTTTTCTACCCCTTTTGCCACTAACTTTTCTGCCAGTCCTTGACCACGATAGGCTGGATCGACAAAAGTATGATCAATGATCATTCGTTTTGTTCCTGCATTCGACCAAGTCATTTCGCCGATCTCTTTCTCGCCGTCTAATAAGGCAAAACGATTTTTTTCTTCCTTGATTTCCATTAGTTTTCTCCCCTTTGAATAAATTTTAATGCGCCGCTTGGACAAGATTGGTTCACTTGAGCAACTTGTTCTTTTTGAGCATTATCGGGAATGACCCACGGTCGACGTCCTACCTCAAAAACAGTTGGATTACCTCAAACACACTTCCCACTGTGAATACAAATGTCTTTGTGAGAATAAACATCGAATGCTGAGCCATGATATTTGCGATACCCATCAGCAAGCAACTGTTCCTCTGCGTGTTCTTTTAAGTGCTCTGTCGTTGTTTTCCCTCCGTCACTGCTTGACTTTTATTGACCCCCTTCATCATAAGCTAAATCAACAAAAAAATAAAACAATCGCCATTTATACGTAAAAGATTTAGCAGAAAAAACAACTCTACTAGAAAAAACTGCAACATAAGCACTTCAACAAACAAACGATCCGAAGATACATCGAATCCTCTCTTCAATCCGATCCTCGTCCCTAGTCACAGAGAGAAGAATTCTTTCTCAAGTCCAGTTTGGATCATTTCGTCTGCTTTTGCTTCTGTTACAGCTCTATTCGTTTGATTTCATTTGATAGTGATTACTGAAAAGAACCTTAGTCATTATTGATCGCTGTTAGATGAACCATTTGTGTTGCATAGTCGCCGGATAAAGCAGGATCAATATAGAAACCGATCTGCATCAATTCATCGCCGCCGATTTTATATCCCCCCATTTGATACACTGTATCTGCCGCTAATCCCGCCAATTTGAGAGTGATTAGCGGTGCAGATGCTTCGGCTAATACACGGAAATAGAAAACAATCGCTTCTTGTTTATCTTCAGAAACGTACATCCACGAAGTATCATTTCCTGCAAAAGGACTCAACAAGCGAATAAACGTGCCATATTGGAAGAGTTGTCGATGTTTTTTATAAAAGGCAACTTGCTCTTTGATGGCTGCTTTTTCTTCATCGGTCACTGTCGACAAATCCAGCTCATAGCCCAAGACACCAGACATTGCAACGTTTCCGCGGATCGCTAAGTCAGTGATCCGCTGTGTTTGATGGTTAGGCACTGCTGAAACATGCGAACCCATGCTAGAAGCCGGGTATGACAGGCTGGTTCCATATTGGATTTTCAAACGGGCTATCGCATCGGTATTATCACTCGTCCATATCTGCGGCATGTAATACAAGAAACCTGCATCAAAACGACCACCCCCGCCAGAACATCCTTCAAACAAAATAGTGGGATGAGCAGCTGTCAATCGTTCTAAAAAGTCATACAGACCTAAAATATAGCGATGGAACACCTCCCCTTGCTGGGTAGGATGTAACAACAATGAATAGACATCCGTCATGTTGCGATTCATGTCCCACTTAATATAATCAATGGGTACTTCGTTAAATAGAAGGGCTAACTGATCAAAAATATGTTTCCGAACATCTTCTCTAGAAAAGTCCAGTACAAACTGACTGCGACTTAATGCGGGAGAACGTCCAGGTACTTTTAAGGCCCACTCGGGGTGCTGACGATACAACTCGCTCACTTCTGAGATCATTTCCGGCTCTAACCAGAGACCGAATTTCAAACCCTTCTGATGGACTTTTTCCGCAAACCCTCGCAGACCAGAAGCTAACTTTCCTTCATTCTCATACCAGTCACCCAGAGAAGTCAAATCATTTTCTCGTGCACCAAACCAACCGTCATCCAAAACAAACAATTCAATTCCCAATGCCTTCGCTTCATCGACGATCTGCTCCAGTTTTTCTTCATCGAAATCAAAATAAGTGGCTTCCCAGTTATTGATCAACGTCGGACGTTCAGTCAGCTGATACTGTCCACGAATAAGATGACTATTATAAAAGCGATGATAGGTTTGTGACATTTGGTTGAGCCCTTGATTACTATAAACTGTAACCACTTCTGGTGATTGGAAGCTTTCCTGAGGTGGTACTGTCCAGGCAAATCGATAACTACTGATGCCCATGATGAGCCGCGTTTGATCATAAGGATCTTTTTCGATAATCGTTTCGTGATTGCCGCTATACAGTAAACTAACGCCATAACATTCTCCCGAGAATTCTGTTGTAGCGGGATCTGCCAAAATAACAAAAGGATTCTGTTGATGGCTGCTGGAACCTCGCTTGCTGTCCAATTTCTTGATACCTGTCTGAACTGGTTCTCGACTGATTTGCCGTTCTTTCGCCCATGCACCATTCAATTGGATCAAATCAAGCGGCCGGTTGGGAAAATCCAGTGATTGACTGGCTAGTTGATGGATAACGATTGGTTCAAGACCGTCATTTTTTAAGGCACTTGAACGAATGATTGCTGATGTATCAGTAAAAATACTATAATTCAAAACCAATTCAAGCGCGGCAACTTCATCTCGCAATATGATTTGCAACGTTTCGATTTCTTGCGGAGCACCGTGAGTTTGAGGCAACCCCGCAAGTGCTGGTTTGCCTTGACTGATTTCATGGCTTTGATAGATAAAATGCGCAATATGACTGCCATTTGGCAGTTGGATATCATATGCCGCTTCACGAAAATCACCGAACCCATTCCCAGGAAATTCCATCATCAGCGTATCCAGCGAGAATAAGCGATCCTTGCTGCCTGCTGGATTCGGCGAAAAAGAACGATCTAATCGCGGGTAACGATAATGGCCAGAATAATGGGTAATTTTCTTTCCAAAGTAGATATGCGCTAAATTTCCACCTTCTTCGATCTGCATCACATAACTGATTTTGTTGTTGCTTAAATGAAAAATTTGGTTTTTTTTATCAAAATGGATCATTTCATTTCCTCGTTTTCTCTTTTCTTTACTTCACAGAACCTAACATGCCTTGTACGAATTGTTTTTGTAATACGAAAAAGATAATCGCTGTTGGCAAAGTGGCGATCACGATCCCGCACATCATCATGCCGTAATCCGGTGTATAGGAAGCCCCCATCGCAGATAAAACCAACGGAACTGTCCGTTTATCCGGTGATTGCAAGGCAACTAATGGCCACAGGTAGTTGTTCCAGCTATTCATAAAGGTAATGATCGCTGCTGCTGCATACGTATTTTTAGCAGTAGGCATATAGACTCGGAAGAAAATACTTAACTCATTCAGCCCATCAATGCGAGCTGCTTCTACTAATTCTTTAGGGAAAGCTTTGATATTTTGGCGGAAAAAGAAAATCAGGAACGCTGTACAAACAGAAGGTAAAATGACCACTGCAAAAGTATTGATTCCGATTGGGGTTCCGCTAAGCTGACTAAACATGCGGTATAACGGAATCATCAAAGCCGCAAAAGGAACCATCATCGATAAGAGTAAAATATTGAAAATGCGATCTTTTGTTTTGGTTCGATAGATCTCAAACCCATAGCCCGCCATGGAAGAAAACAGCAACGCGAAGACGGTCGTAATGACCGCAATCACTGCAGAGTTGCCCAAAGCACAAGTAAAGTTCAGTTCAGAAGCAAATAAATTTTGGAAATTGATCACCAGCTGATCACCGATCATGATTTTTCCTGCCACAATGTCAAAGGTTTGATTGGTCATTCCCAATACCATCCAGACAAATGGAAAGACGGAAATAAAGGCCAAAAGACCTAAGAAAAGATACTTTAAGCTTAAAGAGAGTGTTTTCAATTTTCTTTCCCTCCTAATTTTGTTTGGATGACGGATAAGACCACAATAGCGATCACGATCACAAAGGATACTGCCGCCGCATAGCCAAAGTTCGGGGTGAATTTATAACTTAAATTATAAATGTACTGCGAGAGCGTGGTGGTTGCATTGGCAGGTCCCCCACCTGTAATATTTTGTACTTCGTCAAATAGTTGCAATGTTCCGATCGTTGAAGTAATTGTCGTGAATAAAATGATTGGCCGCAAATTAGGAATAGTTATCTTGAAAAGTTGATCCCATTTAGTCGCACCATCAATTTCAGCAGCTTCATAGATGCTAGGATCAATGTTTTGCATACCAGAAATAAAGAAAATCATATTATAGCCTGTCCAGCGCCAAGTAATGGCAAAAATAATCAAGACTTTTGCCCAGAAAGGATCCGTTAGCCATTGAATCGGCACCTCAATCAAATGAATTTGCATTAAAAAATTATTGACTAACCCATTCGCTGAGAATAAACTTTTCATGATCAACGAGTAAGAGACCAATGAAGTGATACAAGGTAAAAACAAGGCCGTTCGGAAAAGTCCTTTGAATTTTAATTTTTTGTCATTTAGTATGTTCGAGACGATCAAAGCCAAAAACAGCATGATCGGTACTTGGATCAATAAGTATAAAAATGTATTACCAAAAGCTTTCTTAAAGGTTGAGTCACTCAGCATCCGCTGATAGTTTCCCAAACCGTTGAATGACATCGTTGTCGGCGGTCCCGACTGGAAAGACGTAAAAAGAGCTGAAATCATAGGAACAAATACTAATAGTGTAATCAAGATCACAGGCAAAGAAATAAACGCGTTTCCATTCGCAAACCAATTTTTCGATTTATTTTTCATGGTGATTCCTCCTTCAAACGACACTATGGCACCAATCTAATGACTATACGAACGATTGCTGCTTAACAATCTCCTCTAATGGGAAATTATTGGTACCAGCAGCTATCGTTCGTATCTGATTTGTTGATTATGAAACCATAGCTAAATGATTTGCTTAGTTTGCGATTTGTGCTTCTACTTGTGTTTGTGCATCTTCTAGTACTTTATCGATATCTTCCCCATTGATTACTCGCTGCAAGCTTTCTGTCAATACAGATTCGATCGCATAAGTATGATTGCCGTAGTTGACGGCCGGGATCTCTTGTGACTATTGAGAGAAGTCTTGGAAAACTTTTTGTCCTCCATAAAAATCAAGTCCTGAAGTATATTCTTTTGTCTCTTCGGCAGCATTCATCGTTGAAACCAGCCCAATTTCAGTTGCCAATGTTCCCATCAATTCTTTATTTGAAGCAAACGTTTTCGCTAAAAAGTCTTTCGCATTCTCTTCACCAGCTACGCCTTTAATGACATACCATCCTGCTCCGCCAATACTTGATGCGTTCACTGAATTGCCACCAGCTAGTGCCGGAATCGGTGCAATCGCCCATTTGCCGCTTTGATCTTCAGCCCCTTGAATCGTACTAGAATACCAAGCGCCTGTTGGTGCTGCAGCAACATTTCCGGATTGGACTGCATTGACGCCGCCATCCCAATCAGAGACTTGTTCAACTAATCCTTCATTCAGTAGTGTCGCCAATACATTCAAGCCGGCTTTGAATGATTCGTTGTCTTTAATCGTTACTGTGGTGCCGTCTTCACCGGTATACCATTCACCAGCTGACTGCATGATGATCCGTGCCAATCCCAAATCGCTTGGATCCAGAGACATCATGGCATGTTCCGTTTTCTCCTTGACATCTTTGGCAATTTGAATAAAGTCATCCCAGGTAATATCTTGGAGATCAGCAGCTTCATATCCTGCATCTGCTAAATAATCTGTACGATAAAACAGCCCTGCTACCCCACTATCAAAAGGTACACCGTAGATCACATCATCGATTTTGTTGACGGCGAATTTGTAGCTGGAAAAGTCATCTTCATTGACAATATCAGTTAAGTCGCTGAAAGCATCCGGATAGGAAGATAAATAGCCTTGAATACGATAGTCTTCGATCAAAACGATATTTGGCAAGCCATCCGTATTGCCTGATGCTAGACTAGTGTTCAACTTTTGAACGATGTCATCCTGTGACATGGTCACTACTTCCACATCAACATCCTTGTTTTCGTAAACCTTTTTCGCTTCATTGACAGCTTTGATATTGAAAGTCTCATCCCAAGCCCAAACTGTAACCTTATCAGAAGAACCTCCAGTGTCACCAGTACTTT
The DNA here is from genome assembly GCF_040910045.1 of Enterococcus sp. RTP21361st1_A6_RTP21361_211029. Lineage (NCBI taxonomy): Bacteria > Bacillati > Bacillota > Bacilli > Lactobacillales > Enterococcaceae > Enterococcus > Enterococcus sp. RTP21361st1_A6_RTP21361_211029. The sequence goes on from NZ_JBDGBK010000029.1 coordinate 6,254, forward strand.
CGTTGTTGCTGCCACAAGCTGTCAATGTCAATACAGTAGCGGCAGTCACAAGTGATGCAAGCAATTTTTTCATTTTTCTCCCTCTTTCCTTTTAATTACATTTTTACTATACACTGGAGTTGTAAACGGATACAATACGCGTGGAAGAGCTTACTAAAATAGTCCAAAAATAGAAAATTTTTACTAATACCTTTCTTTTATGAAAGCGTTTATACTAGAATAAAGAAATAGGGGGGATACCATGCATCATTTACATACAGTCTTGCTTGTGGATGACGAGACCACTATTCGTGATGGTTTAAAACATATGATTCGTTGGGAGCAAGAAGGTTTTCGCTTGCTAGGAGATGCAGCAAACGGACAGGAGGCTCTAAACCTGATCCAGCAATTACAGCCAGAGATCGTGATCACAGATTTAAAAATGCCGCAAATGGACGGCATCCAATTAACAACCATCATTCAACAACAATACCCATCTATCCATTTTCTGGTATTGAGCAGTTATGATGATTTTCACTATGTCAGTCAGTCTTTTAAGAACGGTGCCATTGATTTACTTGCTAAAGCCAACATTGACGCCTGCTTTGTTGCTGAAAGCCCTAAACACCATCCGCGAAAAAAAATCTGATACCCGCCAAATAACCGCTGAGGTCCCATTACAAGAATCTTTGAATCGCTATCTGGCTGGGTATGAAGAACCACTTACTCCTTTTGCTGACTATCTTGAAATAGCTATGAAACAGCAACTATGTTTTCTTTATACGAATGTCAGTTATTTTCGTTCTACTGAACAGCTTTTTCATGCATTGACAGAATTTTCGCAATCGAATACTCACTTAAAAACATTAGCGTTCAAGACCAGTAACAATGATGCAGGGCTATTGATCAGTTATTCAGCAGAATATGATTTTTTTTCCTCTTTGAAAAAATGTTTGGACCAGTTGACCTATACCGAACCAAATGCCTTTTTTACCCTTGGCTGCTCATTTGAATCGATTGACGACTTACGCACAGCTTTTCTGACTCTCAAAGATAAAAGTCGGGAACAATCGTTTTTTTACAAACAGCAGCGGCTTGTTTTTGAGCATGAACTTTTTATGTACATGGAAAGTGATCGTTTTGATACAAAAAAATTTTTGCGGGCATTATTAGACAATAATTTCCTGTTGGGGATTACGCGTATCGAAGACTATTTCAATGAGATGATTCTATCAAATGTTGATCCGAACTTTCTAAAACAGCAGGCCAGCAGTATTTTTTATACGCTATTATCCCGGTTAGAAGAAGAATTTCCAACAGCCCCCCGCTTTAGTCGCTTACGAGCTGAATTTCTTCATGAGATCGGCCATGTCTTATATTTGGAGGATTTCTCCGATTTGTTGTTGTCAACGATCGATGAGATACGACTGCAACTGACAGCCCTCTCCCCTATGGATGAAGATGACTTACTGGTCTCGATCCAGCGCTTCATTCAAGACAATTATATGAAGAGCCTCTCACTATCTGAGTTGGCAGAAACGTTCCACTTTAGTTATACCTACTTGTCAGCTTTCCTTTCTTCAAAATTAAAAATGAGTTTCTCTGATTATCTAAAAAATACACGTCTAGAAAAAGCCAAAGAGTTGCTGACCCAATCTGAGTTGAATTTGTCAGAAATCAGTGAAGCAGTTGGTTATTCCGATATCAGCTATTTTTCTCGAATCTTTAAAAAAGAATTTCAAGTCACTCCTTCTAAGTATCGGCGGTTGAACCAATTATGAGAATCCAACAGTGGCTCAAAAAAAATGAATTGTTCAGCCGAATCTTTTTGTTTGTTGTGGTAGGAGTAATCAGTGTTTGTTTACTGACAGTGATCGTTATCTATGGACGGTCCAAAGATGCTTATGTGGCTTCGTATCAGAGCTCGAACCGCTTGCTTTTGGATAAGATCCAGGAAGATTATGAGCGCTTGAATGAGAATATCAATCGTATTTTTGATGTCGTCGATGAGAGCAAAGCCGTAGAAAATTATTTAAAAGGACAGCTAAATCAGGGAAGAACGATTTTAGAACTCAATGAACAGTTGAAAGATACTCGCTCGCTTTTTCAAACGATTCCTTCCAACTTGGTATTGATTGGAACGAACGGACGATCATTCTTTCAAAATGATGCTGTCCGAAACCAGTCGGTTGAAACTTTTTTGGCAAGTGAATTTACGCAGCAAATCAATGAAAATGAGGCTATTAGTCAATACTATTTTCTGGAGCAAGGGTTGAGCACTTCTACGAGCCATTCACCAGGACTGATGTATGTACGTAAGTTGATGAAAGATGATGCTTTATTCGGCTATGCATTGATTTTTTTGAAAGAATCTGATTTTTCTTCCATCTATCGGCAATTGTTAGACACAACGCTGCATACCATCTATGTGGTCAATGATCAGGGACAGATCTTATCCACTTCTGAAGAACAAAAATTAGGCACAGCTTTTGATTCAGCTATGATCGAAGTGAAAAATGATTCAGTGAATCAGATGCCTCTTTATTCTTATCAGTTTACTTTTTATGATCTGCTGGATGAATCGCATTTAGTACGCAACATGAATCTGATCAAGCCTGCCGTATGGATCGCTTTTCTCAGTATCTTGCTCTTTAGCCTGTTTGCTTTCTGGATCATTCGTACGATCACACAACCAATTTATCAGTTGATCGACAAATTACCGGCAGTCACACAGGGTGATTTCAGCAACAAGGTCTCGATCAACGGGACCTATGAAACACAGGAACTAGGACGTGCCTATAATTTGATGCTTGAGGATTTAGAATCGTATGTCGATCATTTGATGATTACTGAAGCGGAAAAACGCAAATTTGAAATCCGTTCCTTGCAAATGCAGATTCAACCTCATTTTGTTTACAATACACTCACCGCAATCAAATTTTTGATTTGGCAAAATGAACAGGAGAAAGCAACACAAGCCATCGATAGTTTCGTCCAATTGCTTCGCCATACCTTCAACCGCAAAGAGATCGTTCCATTAAAAGATGAACTCGCCATCGTAGAAGAATATCTAATCTTGATGAACGTTCGTTATGGTGACCGGATTCAATCAGCGATTTTCTCAGCAGAAGAATGTGAAAATTGTTTGGTTCCAAAAATGATCTTGCAGCCAATCATCGAAAATGCTTATCTGCATGCGTTTCCTGAAGAAGAGAAAGGTTACATTCAAATCTTCTCTCGTATCAGTAAATCAGGGCTAGTCATCGAAATCATTGATACAGGTATCGGCTTTGATGAAGCATCTTCGGTGATTAGGAACCAGACAAGCGAACATTATTCTGGTATCGGATTGGAGAATATCGATCAACGAATCAAATTACTCTACGGGGAAAAATATGGCCTGACAGTTGACTCTCGTGTCAATGAAGGAACGACTGTGCGCTTATTATTGCCAAAACAGTAAGTAACATAATTCTTAAAAGAGCCAAAAAAAATCCAGCCATTCGCACTCCGGCTATTTTTCTCAAATCTAAGAAAATAGCTTCCCCAGAGAGGCCATGGGTGGATTTCTTAATCTTAATCGCTTACGTTTTTTCCATTGGAGGCAATGACTTATTGCTATAAAAAACCAATCATCAATGAACCGGCTTCCATTGGAATCCTCCATTGATGATTGGTTACTCCCTATTTTTGTGGGTATCTTTTACTTTTAGATCCGATTTTCGTGATCCGCAGTTTTGACTAAGTTCGCACCGACCATGCCGCCGATTGATGTTAAAACTAGTCCTAAGACCATTGCTATAAAGCCCCATATGGATGCTTTAGCAGTAGCATCACTTATTTCATCAGCTTTTTTACGCGCATCTTTGACTGCTTGATCGATATCTTGTTTTGCTTGTTCAAGATTTTGCTGTGCTGTTTCAATTTGTTGTTGTGCTTCATCAGAAGCTTTTTGTAAGCCATTGACAATATTTTGTGTTGCTTCTTGTGCTTCTTGTTGATTTAAATCGGTATTTTTCGCAACCGCATTTGAAATGGCTTCTTCGTCAACAGAATCGCTGATTTTTGTTGCCCGATCTTTGAGCTTCGTTGAAAGATCATCGATGATTTCGTCAGCTTTATTTGGATCCGTAGCAATTTTCTTCCCTGCATCGGTAATATCGCTCGTTGCATCAGAAACTTGATCTTGCAAGTAGTTTGGCTGTAATTCAGGAACGTCAGTATCTTTTAATACATCGCGGACATCCGTTTCCAATTGATCTGTATTAATATCTCCCATATTCCCTGTGATCTCATCAAAGGTCTTTGATGCGACATCTGCTGTTCCCGATGCGACATTCCCTACGCCACTTCCGACAGCTGAAGCAATGTTGCCCAGTAATGAGCCGACAACAGAAAATGCCCCAATTGTTACATATGATAACATGACGATTGTAACGATCATACTGGTTGCCCAAGTAAGAAATCCATGTACCAAACCAACGCGTCTAGCTGCTACACCAGAAACAAATCCTGCTCCGAACAATGAAAGAATCAATGTCACAACAGTCCAAATCATCAAACCTGTTCCCACACCATCCAATGGGTTGTTTGAGGTAGGTTCCACCATGCCAAAGCCGATCGCTGAGCCGATTAATGAAAATGTCATAAATAATGCAATAAACGTCACGACTCCTGCGAAAATAGAGCCCCAAGATAAGTTATAACCTGCCTCCCGCTCATTTGCTCCTAAATAATCTCTAAATCCGTGTTTCATTTTACATCCTCCTTTTTTTCCTCTAAAACCAGTCTAACAACCCTACGTTTTTTTATCAATCAAGCCGACTTATCCCTCGCCCAGAAGTAAAAATACATTTGTTTTTCTATTCATCAGCACTAGCTTTTCAACTTATATTTATTAGGTTTTGTCACCATTTCTTGAAAGATAATAAAAATAATCGTTTTTGAAGAAACCCACGCCATTCTCAATTGTCTCCTAACCATTCTCACCCCTAAATGGACAACAATTTTTCAGATTATTTCCATGTAAACAAAAAAGCACAACTAACATCTCTCTTGTTCGCTAAGAATAATCGTCAAAAAGCTTTTGTACCGCCTTTTTCTAAGTTCAGCATGTAGGATTTCCTAAGGATCAGCATCGTCCATTTACTGAAATCACATAGATAAAAATAAGTACATGCACTTGTCACTGTTTTTTAACTTGTAGGAACAGGTATTATGTGTTATTTTAAAAACAAAAAATCTTCTTATATCGTTCGTTTATTAATTACGTACATATATTTAAAGACCGAATAATTATTCTATAGTGATTCTTTTACTCTAAAAAAACGCATAAAAAAAAAGTGAAAATCTGCTATTTTTGAATAGCGATTTTCTTCACATAAAATCCAATGATAATTTTACACCGAGATTATTTAATTACACAACACGACAAAAGAAGAACTTTTTTAATCAAAAATTGGTATCTCAAACTTACATTTTTGATTCATTATTAAATAATATTTATGATAATATTTTTAAAAGGAGGATGATTATGTTTGAAGATCTGTTACTCACCAATCATGCAAAGAAAAAATTAGCAATTTTGACTTATTTAAATGAGAATACCAATCAACCAATCAATATCAGTAAAATCGCCGAGCATCTGGGCTTGTCTTATCACGGGATAGCACCACTCATAGAGGAAATGCAACAAGAGTTTTCAGCGCTTTATCAAGTTTCGTTATGTGAAAAAGGTTTCAAGGTTCGTTCATTAGAAGAACCACTTTCCTATTCACTTTATCAGAAGTATTTGATTCAGGAAAGCCTTGCTTTCCAACTTCTACTTACATCGATCATGAACCCGGAAATGACCATCAATGATTTTTCAACCGTTCATTTTGTCAGTCATTCAACGATCACCCGGGCACTTAAACCATTGAATACTTATTTATTGGGAAAAGAAATCCATTTGAATGTTTCTCAGTTGAAACTGACTGGAAATGAAATCAATATCCGTTCATTTTACGTTCAAATTTTAACTTATTTAGAGAACTCACCATTAGAAGCGGATTACCTAACGGACTTCAGTGATCAAACGGTTTTGATCAACGAATTAGCATTACAAAAGTTTTCTCCTGTTAACCAACGACTGATCTTAGTCATTTTATTTGTATCCAAACTTCGTTTCGAACAAGGCTATTTGCTTAACCCAATCAATGGTTTTGAAAAATTATTTTCAAAGATGAACCATCCTCTAGAAAATTATTTTACGGCATTTATGACTGACGAAAAGCAAGTAACTTATCAGATCAATTATGTCAAAGGAATGCTGTTCTTTCTAGTCCGTTTCGCTGAGCCAACACCAGAAAGAGCTGCTCTACTTTGTGATTTCTATGAACAGATCAAAGAAGATGATCCTATTTTTCATGAGTTTATGGCTGATTTTAGTCACGTATTATTACCAGAAATCGTTGGGATCCCTTTTGATGAAGAAGTATTTTCTGAAATTCAAAAAGATAGCTTCATTATTCTGTATATTTTTTATGCAAACAATGGCCTATTGATTGATTTTTGGTCTCAAAATGAGTTGAATCTATCCTTTCAAAAGAAAGGATTTACAAATCTACAGAAAAAGATTCGTCCATTTTTGACAAAATACACTCGACGTGTTGGTTATGAATGGCTCAAAAAAGCCAAATCGCCAGTCCTAGACTATCTGACTTTTTTCATATATCCGTTTTATCAACAGCATCATTTACAAAAATTACAGGTGGGAATCATTCCTTCATTGAATTTATCAGCCATTCAGCAAATCAGTTTTTTACTGGATCACATTCAATTTGTGGACTATGATATCGTAAGAAACCACGAAAAAGACTTTGACTATTACATCGTTCCAGCAAATAGATTGTTGCCAGCAATTGAGTATCCTGCTTATGTCATGGAAGAAACTGAGACTCTAAAAGAGTTGTCGCCATTATTTGACGCTTTATGGGAGGAATATCTGACAATCAACGACTTTTCTATAAACTAAAAAACCAGTGGCTTCCTTTTTGGAATGCCACTGGTTTTCTGTCTATCATTCTTGATTTAACATAGAAAAAAGCAGAAATCGCTGTTTTCCTGCTTTTTCCTACTTCAAGTTCCTGTTTCCTCCTAAGATCGACAGCCTGGAATGCCTGCTAAGCAGGACTTTGGGGAGAGGTCAACGACCTTGGAGGAGCAAATAGTAAATTATTACTAGAAACCACCTATTTTTTGCGCTATCGAAATCTGAATTCAATCAGATTTACTGAACGAACGTTTAGCGTAAGAAAGAAAAAATGTTGATCATATTTTCAACAACTTCCCATGGAAATCCAAATAATTGAAACATTTTCTTTTCCTCCTTTAATTGACTTTCCTTTAGTTTAATTGGAAAATAGGACTATAGTTGATTTGGACTATTTTTTCGTCCACCTATTTTCTAGGTGCATTTAGGAGGTGCTTTTTTGGAAGCCAATCTATTACTGAAAAAGTTACGTACTGAACGTAATCTTTCCCAAAGAAAGTTAGCAGCCGATATATCTGAGCGGAGCACATTAGCTACTTTTGAACAAAAAGGGCATCGAATTGCTTTTGATATCCTTTACAAATACCTTGATCGCTTGAATGTGACTCTCGAAGAATTTGAATACCATTTGATAAATAATCAATTAAATGAAAAGAAGCAACTCTCGAAACAATTTCACAATGCTTATTACCAACATGATTTTGATCAGCTGGCCGTCTTGATCGAAGAATCTAAAACAACGTATCAGGAAACGCAAGACTTTTTCTATTATTTGCTTTATAGCCAATACTATTTGATCTTGAAGAAAAAGGGATACGTACATACTATCGATGAAACAGAAAGAATTGAAACCGTGATAAAAGGTTATCTCGACAAAATCGAAACTTGGGGAAGATTTGAAATCACCATTTTTGCAAATCTAATGTTTCTTTTTACAGACGAATATATTTTGTTTCAAATCGAGCAATTGAATAAGCAGGAGTTTTATAATAACTTGCTTAGTCTTAATTATCATATTTATTCTAAGCTGTTGACCAACGCTGCCTTTCTTTTCATTGACCGCAGTCAAATCGATCATCTTAAACAAATTTTGTTTTATATGACCAAAAATATTCCATTAGACAATGACCGGATTCGATTGATGATCCGCTATTTTGAAGGAATCATCGCGATTTTCCATGGTGAGATCGAAACTGGGAAACAAACAATTTCAAAGACTATTGAGATCCTAAACTTTTTAGGACAATCTGCCTATGCCGCTGAATTAACAGAATTAGCAACCAACGTCCTGTTGACCGTAGCGCCTTCTGAAGAACCTTTCTTATAATGTCGTTGTTCTCAAAATCAATGTAAGAAAAAAAAACGATCTGAATGCCTTTTTTCGGCCCCAATAAATGGTGACCGGAAACAGTGACTTTCAGATCGTTTTCTTTAATTGATTAATCCAAGGGAAGTTTTCCATTCAAGGACTCGTTTGACGGAAGCATCGATGGCTGCTTCCGGATAATTACCACTTCTGACAGCATCCACAATCACTGGGATCTGTTACTGATAGGTAGATGACATCACTAAATCATTCCCTGCTTCTAATGCTCTCAGCCCTGCTTCTGATTGGGAAATAAAGTCTGCTAGGCCCGCCATATCCATGTCATCCGTCATGATTACTCCTTTGAAACCTAGCTGCTTCCTCAATAAATCATGGACAGGCTTCGAAATAGAGGCTGGTGCGCTGGCATCAATACTGGTAACAATATTATGTGAGACTAAAATACTGTCAGCTCCCGCTTTGATTCCAGCTTCAAAAGGCAAGAAATCATTCGTTTCCAACTCGTCTAACGAACGTTCATCTGTAACGATCTCTACATGAGAATCACGGTTATTGCCGTATCCGGGAAAATGCTTCAATGTTGAGCCAATCCGCTTCTCTTTCAAAACTGCAATGTTTCTACGAACAAATTCACTGGTTCCTTCGGCATCTAAGCCTATGGTTCGATCGTAGATAAAGGCATTCGGATCAGTCGCTACATCGGCGACCGGAAACAGACCGGTAGAAATGCCATATTCGTGGAAAATAGCTGCCTTTTGAGCAGTATCTTCTTCAATTGCTTGCCAGCCCCCTTGTTGGTAAAGTTGCTGAGGGGATAAAAATGGTGTTTGTACCAATGCAGGGTTGCGACTGATTCGAGTGACAGTTCCCCCTTCTTCGTCCATTCCGATCAGCAAAGGGATGGAACTGGCTTGCTGATAATCAGCAATCTTTTGCTTCAACGTCTCAGCTGTCTCATTCTCCGTATCACGTCCGAATAAGACATAGCCGCCTAAATGATAGGTTTGTATATCTTCGACTTGATTGATTTCAGGCACTCGTACAAAAAATAGTTGCCCGACTTTTTCTTCTAGACTCATTTGGTCAATCCGCTTATCAATCGTCGTTTCCTCCTCAGTTGATTGTTCGGGAATACTCGACTCGGTACTTAGAGAACTTGTTGACGTTGTTTGTGAAGCGTTTGTCGGTTCTTCCCCATTTGACTGTTGGTCCATCAGCCACTTCATTCCTCCTATAATGAGCAACAGAAGCAAAATAAAGCCACCCATAAGGATTCCTTTTTTATTCATAAATTCCTCCAGTTCATAAATTCCTCGTCTTATTTTACATCAGCCTATTTTAGCATGCCTTTTAAGGTAAAAAAAGCGAACACGACACACTCAAGTGTACTGTTCGCTTTATTGGATGTTTGTTTTTTATTCTTTTTTTGTTGCTAAAATGATTAGGTAAAACGCCGAGTCAAGCGTTTATAAGGCACTGCGCGCCCAACAAAGTAGATCAAAACTGTCTGAATAGGAAACATGATAACAGCTTTCATCAATCGAGCCGACCAAATTGCCCAGCTTGTTAATGGAATATTCAGCATCATTGCCAACCAGATCGGTGTCAAAATCAATGTGATCAGAAGGGTATTCAGCAAGACCACTGTTGCTGCCCGTTTCCAAGTTACTTCCTTTCTATAAAAAAAGTAACCGTAGATCAACCCACCTACGAATGCATTGATCGTAAATCCGAAGAAATAAGCGGATTTAGGGAATAAAATCATTCCTGCTATATCAGCGACCGAAGCCCCTACAGCAGTCCAGAATGGCCCAAAAAGCATCCCCATAATCAACTCAGGAACAAAAGTGAAGGTGAGTTTCAAATAGGCTGTTTCAAACCCCAAGATTTGCGACAAGACCACCATCAGGGCAATCAAAAGCCCCATGACCGCGATCATGTGTGCGTCGACTTTTCTTTTCATAACGAGCATCTCCTTTTAGAGCTGCTACAAATTCATGCAGCGAATGCGAAAATAAAACCGCGAACGAATCGTTCTTCGTCCAAAAGGCAACATCCCATCCTTTCGACACTTAACGCTTTATTTCCTACTCTGATTTATTTAGGTATCTCTACCCAGACAAACTATAGCACAGATTCTAGTGGTCTTCAATTTTAGTCCCTTTAATGACAGCTGTTTTTTAAGAATCGTTCGTTTTTTTGCCGTATCTTGGGCAAAAATTAAGGCAGAGCAGTAATGGAACCCAATACCACTGCTCTGCCACTTTGATTAACGTTGATCAGCCAATGATATTATCGTTGATCAACACACGCTTGATGTTTTTCAATTCATGAGCAATCTCAACTTGCTCGATCGTCAAACGTTGATTTACTTCTTCCATCGAATGGATTTCTTTGTTCAATTCATTGACATTGTTTACCAAATTTTTCAGTGCTTCTAAAATCAATTGATTACTGTCCATTATTCCTACACTCCTTGTCTTTATTCTTCTCTCGAACGTTCTGAAATAGCGGCGCTTTCGACGACTTTTTTTGTTTTATAAAAGAATTTGTACAGTACAATAACAACGACCGGAATCACTCCGCAAATGATATAGATTTGAGAATAATTAAACATCCCCTTTAAGCTACCTAATGCATAAGGACCGACACCTAATCCTAAGTCTAGACCAATGAAATAAGTAGAAAGTGCAACACCGATCCGATGAGAATCGACTTCTTTTAGACATACGGCTTGTCCATTAGACATGAATGTACCATAGCCAAGTCCAACAAAACAGCCAGAAATCAACAGCATCAAGCTATTGCCAGTAATACTCAACAAGAACAATCCTAATGTCAAGAAGATAAAACTTGGATACATCACTGCATCTGCACCACGACGATCAAACAAGCGACCTGTCATTGGTCGAGTGAAGGTTACGGATAATGCATAAACAACAAAGAAGAATGCGCCTGCGGTTTCTAGGCCAAGGTTTCCGGCATAAATAGAAAGGAAACCTAATACACTGGAATAAGACAACCCAATCAAAAAGGCCAGACCTGAAATAAACAAGACTTTTGGCTCAACAAAACTGCTGAATGACCATTTCTTTAGTTCTGCTCGGTGTTCTGGTGTTAAGGAAATATTTTTCACTGGGAAAGCGAAACAAGCAATGGCTGTTACTATCGAAAGAGCAGTTGCTAATAGGATAATAAAATCAAAACCAAAAGAGGGTAACAGCAGCATTCCGATAAATGGACCGACAGCAGCTGCTAAACTCGTGCTTAATCCATAGTAGTTGATTCCTTCTCCATGTTTTGAAGAGGGAATGTACGCCGTAACAATTGCATTTGCCGCTGTAGACACTGCTCCATAGGCGAAACCATTCAAGAAACGGACACCATCCAAAATCATGATATTCGATGAAATCAAATAAGCCGCCGTAGTTATGACATAAAAAATCATTCCCCAACGTAAGATGGCTTTTCGTCCAACTAGCTCCAATACCTTACCAATATACAAGCGGGCAATCAATGTTCCTATAATATAGATCCCTGCTGCAAACCCAGCTTGTGCAGCGGAAGCCCCTAATTCTTGCGTAGCAAACTTTGCCGTGATGACGACAAAACAATAATAGACCAGAAAAACAATAAAATTAATCAATGTAATAGTAATAAAACCTTTGTTCCATAGTTTTTCTGTTTGTTGCTCCTGTTCTGACATGTTGTGTTTTGCTCCTTTTTTATTGTTTATTTGTTTCATCATCCTCTTTCTCAGATGACAGGTCTAACTATACCTGATATTTCAAGAGCGCAAATTCGCTTTTGTTGCTGAAAAAACGCAAAAACATAATACATTAACATTTGTTATTGCTTTTTGAGTTAGAATGTTCTTTAATTAAAAAAGAATATTCACCCAGATTTGGCGAATGTGACTGTTCATTGAAAAGGAAACACTATAGGAATAAGAGGAGTGCTTTGTTTGGTAAAACAGCTATTAATGGACTATTTAGAACAAAATAATATTCCAGTAGTCATACGTAAAAAAAGAAGTTATTTGACGTATGAAGGAATCCCTGATCGTTATGTCTATATTTTGAAAAAAGGGATCATCAAGACAAGTGTCGTCACTCATGAGGGGCGTGAATTCAATTTGCGCTATATGAATGATTTCGATATTGTTTCTCTTTTTAAAGATGAATCTTCACAAGAAGTCGAAGCGCCCTTCAATGTGCGTGTCGAGTCAGAAGAAGCCGAATTATATAAGATCGTGCGCGATCAATTCTGGACAGATGTCAATCAAAATCGGGCGTTACAAGATTATGTCAAAGAGTACTATCGCAAAAATCTAATGTACTCCATGAAAAAAATGCAGCAAATGCTGATGAATGGCAAATTTGGTGCGGTCTGTACACAATTGAATGAATTATACGAAACCTTTGGGGTACCAGTGGGTGAAGGAACCTTGATTGATTTTGAGGTAACCAATGAGGAAATCGCCCGCTTTTGCGGTATCACTTCAGCAAGTAGTGTCAATCGAATGATGCAGCGGTTGAGAGAAAGCGGTGCTATCAAGACTCAAGACCGGAAACTGTTGGTTTTAGATATCGGGTCAATTCGCGAAAATATTATTTATTAAAAAAGGCAGCTAGTCGAATTTCTTTTGACTAGCTGCCTTTTTGTTTAACGTGTTTTGTGTTGTTTGAATTAAATGAAATGAACTGTTTCTGCTACCGTGATCGTTGGATCTAATGATTGGATGACTGGACAATTCGGAGAAACGAGTTTGAGACAGCGAATGGCTTTTTCTTGATATTCCGCTGAAATCCGCGCATAAAAATTGATCTGGATCGAAGAGATCGGCTCTGCTTTCTTCGTAGAATCTCTCGTATAACTGACTTCGATTTTTTCAATCTCAGCAGGCACATGAGAATTTTCCAAAACAGAAGTATACACATAACCGCCACAAGCTGCGGCTGCAGTTACAAGCATCTGAACCGGTGAGTATCCTAGTTCTCGAGCCAAGACCCAGTTGCCATTTTGCTGTGGTAATTCTAATTTATCTTTTCCTTTAACCAGTGTTAAGGTTTCAACTGCCATTTTTTTCTCTCCTTACATAATGTTCTTTTTCTACTTCTATCCATTCAAAAAGAGGACTTAAAGTGATCGTTTCTTGGATGTCTTTCTGATCCATTGCTGCTCGAGCCAGAATTGGATCAGCGATTGGTGCTGCTGCCAATAGTTTCTTTGTATAAGGATGCTGAGGGCTTTCAAAGAGTCGTTTTGTTGGCGCCAATTCAACCAATTTTCCTTGATACATGACTGCGGTGCGGTCACTGATATGACGGATCACGGATAAATCATGGGAAATAAATAAATAGGACAATGAAAATTCTTTTTGCAGCTTTAGAAGTAATTGAATGATCTGCGCTTGAATCGACACATCTAATGCAGAAGTTGGTTCATCACACAAGACAAAGGCTGGTCGATTAACGACTGCTCGAGCAATCCCGATCCGTTGACGTTGTCCACCACTGAAATTCCGAGGAAATTTATGGATGTCCTCTCCTTTGATTCCAACGATCGCAAGTATCTCTTTAGCCTTTGCTCGTGCAGTGTCTTTCGTTTCTTTCAGTAAAGGCTCCATCACTAACTCCAAAGCAGTCATTCGTGGATTCAACGCAGAATAAGGATCTTGAAAAATTACTTGCATCTGCTGATAGCGTTTCTTTTGTTCCTCTGGTGGCAAACTTGCCAGCTCTTGTCCCTCAAAAAAAACTTTGCCTGCAGATAAAGTTTCCAGATTCAAAATACTACGGCCTAATGTTGTTTTACCACTGCCTGATTCTCCTACAAGGCCTAGAGTTTCGCCCCGATGGATCGTCAAACTAACATTCTCTACTGCGCGCACTTCTGTCACTACCCCACGCCAGTTTTTGCTTCGAAACGTTTTGCTGGCCTCTTCGACTCGTATCAATTCCTTCAATTGCTTGCCCCTCCTTCCCAAACACGATGCGTCTCAGAGATTTCCCGAACGTGTAACACATCAGGAAGTTCTTCCTGATAGTCAAAGACAACTGTTTCTTCTTTATCCCCTAAGTGGGCGGCCTCGAGCAGTTGCTTCGTATAGAGATGCTGAGGTTGATAGAAAATTTCTTCAGTAGTCCCTTCCTCTACCACTCTTCCTTGGTACATCACCTTGATAAAATCACACATGCCAGCGACAACCCCAAAATCATGGGTCACCAGAACGACCGAAAGGTTCTCTGCTCGCTGCAATTGCTTGATCAATGCCAAGATCTGAGCTTGAATCGTTACATCTAATGCAGTCGTTGGTTCATCTGCAATCAGCAACTTCGGCTGTGCCAACAGTGCCATAGCGATCATGACCCGCTGCCGCATCCCCCCTGATAATTCATGGGGATACTGCTTCATCCGCTGTTCAGGAAGGGGGATCCCTACCTTGTTCAACTCCGCAATGGCAATTGTTTGCGCAGCTTTTTTTGACATCTTCTGATGTCTGCGAATGACTTCAATCAAGTGATACCCGATGGTTCGCAAAGGGTTCAATGATGTCATTGGATCTTGAAAAATCATGGCTAGCGGTAATTTGCTGCGATCAACAACTGGTTGGCCTTCAAAAACAAACGAGTCAAAGGAGTCGGAGATATTTTCTGGTAAGATCCCCATCACGCTTTTCATCGTCATACTCTTGCCACTGCCTGATTCACCGACGATCCCCACGACTTGTCCTTTAGGAATGACTAGGTCGATTTCTTTCAGCAGCTGCTGATCTCCTTGTTTTCTATGAAAAAACACGTTTAAGTTTTTCACCGTCAGTAATGGCTCTGTCATGCTTGCTACACCTCCCGCTGCAAGACACGTTTGATCATGTCCCCCAGATTATTAAATGAATAGATGGTAAAAATCACGAATAAGCCGGGCAGAATTGCCATATAAGGGGCTCGTTGCAAACTGCTTTGGGCATTTTGCAGCAAACTCCCCCAAGAAGCCATTGGCTGTTGGATTCCCATTCCCAAAAAACTCAACGCAGATTCTGTCATGATCGCTCCTGAGATGCTGGCAGAAGCTGCCACGATCAGCGTAGGTAAAACTGCTGGAAAAATATGGCGGAAAATAATACTAAAGGATGTCCGACCAATAAACTTACCATAGACAACATATTCTCTTTCTTTCGCAGCAAGTGTTTCTCCCCGAATCAGACGAGCGATATTCATCCACGAAAAGCCTCCAATTACAATAATGATCGTCGTCAATCCCGGACGCAGAAAGACACTTAAAACAATCACTAATACCAACCAAGGAATGGAAGACAAAACATCAACAAGACGCATCAAAAGACTGTCCACCCAACCACCAAAGTATCCAGCAGCTAAACCGACCATCGTGCCGATCAATGTCGCTGTAATCATCGCTAGTACTCCCACTAATAACGAGACCCGACCGCCGTAGACAACTCGAATGAAATAGTCTCGTCCAACTTCATCCGTTCCGAACAGATGGGCCCAGCTAGGTGCTTGGGACATATTGCTGACATCCGTCGCATTCGGATCGATTGGAATCAAAGGTGCCGCTAATGACAACAAAATCAGCAACGTCAAAAAGATAAAAGAAAAGGCGTAAACTGGAGAAGAGAAAATCGCCTTTCTGATTTTCTTCAATCGTTTCATGAACGATTCCCTCCTTTACGTATTCTTGGATCAACAATCGAATAAAGAACATCCGCCAATAGATTGCCTAAAATAACTAAGGTCGCTGACAGCAACATGATTGCCATGATAACGGGATAGTCCAAACTTTTCGTAGCACTCATCAAATAAGGACCGACCCCTGGCCAGCCATAGATGGTTTCTGTAATGATTGCTCCTGTGACCAGCATTGGCAGTGCCAAACCAATTTGCGTCACGATCGGGATCAACACATTGCGACTGATATGACGGCTAAAAATCTGCCATTTCGTAGCGTGAAATGCCTGCTGTACAACGACATAATCTTCTGATACTTGTTGCGTAGCTGAGGCGCGAATGTACCGAGTTAATTCTGGGAAAAAAGCGACCGTCAGTGTTGCATAAGGCAAAATAAAATGTTGCAGAAAATCGTTGAAATCTCCTTCTTTTCCAACAGTATACATCCCAATGATAGGAAACAGATTCAGCCGATACCCAAAAAGATAAATCAAAATCATTGCAAACCAGAATGTAGGCACCGCGATTCCTAAAGAAGCAATACCGTCGATCAGACGATCCCATACTTTTCCCTTGTTTGCTGCCGCCAACAGTCCGAGTAAAATTGCTAACAGCAATGCAGTCAGATACGCTGGCAGAACCAGTCGAATCGTATTAGGGATTCTGACCGCTAATTCTTGAGCGATACTGTTCTGGGATACTAATGAAAATCCCAAGTTCCCTGTAAGGATGTTTTTGATCCATAGAAAGTATTGCACTAGAAATGGTTGATCCAATCCATAGCGTTGCCGCAACAGATCAATTTGCTCTTGTGTCATATTTGGCGTTGTGATTGAATCGATCACATCATAAGGTGCGATATGAATCAGTGAAAAAACGATGAATGAAATAACGAATAGCAGAGGAATAGCCTGCAATACTCGCTTCATAATATATCGGAACATGGTTTCCCTTCTTTCTCTCAAAAAAAATCATGACAGAAGGCAGCTAGACAGATAACAAATCGCATGCACCAGAGGAGCAAGAACCTAAGTATTTCATCCAACTGATATCCGAAGAAACTTGAGATGGCTCCTGTCATACAAGAGCGGTTGTACCTTCAGCGTCTACCTCTATCTCAACCATTTCAGGCATTTTCATCTGGATGTTACTT
Source organism: Enterococcus sp. RTP21361st1_A6_RTP21361_211029 (assembly GCF_040910045.1). Lineage (NCBI taxonomy): Bacteria > Bacillati > Bacillota > Bacilli > Lactobacillales > Enterococcaceae > Enterococcus > Enterococcus sp. RTP21361st1_A6_RTP21361_211029. The sequence goes on from NZ_JBDGBK010000029.1 coordinate 23,434, forward strand.
AGGGCACAGCCCAACTTCTTGGTGCAGATCCGCCAACTTTAAAGAAGGCGAATCCGTCTATGTTTTCCGTCTTTCTTTGACTTCTGTCACAACCATTCATGTTACTTGATCGTCAATTTTGACATATCTTCAAATGTGTAGATTGGAATCAAGCCAGCTTCTTCTACATTGGCAATGCGATTGTTGACGGCTAAAATCTTTTTATTATCTACGATAGGATAGATTCGAGCATCATCAGCAATGGCTTGTTGCAGCTGGTCATATAACTCTTTCCGTTTTGTTTCATCTAACTCAACCGCTGCTTTAGCAAACAAATCATCGGTAGTATTGTTCTGTGTTTGGAAATAATTTGAGCTGCCATCCGTTTTGAAAAGCATACCATAAAGATCTGGATCATTTCCCATGATATAGCCGCCTAAAAATAAATTGTATTTTGTCGAACCGGCTTTTTTCAATTCTGTAAAGATCGCTGTTCCATCGCCGCCTTCCAATGAAACGTTGATACCTGCTTGCTGTAATTGTTGTTGAATCAATGTTGCCTGAATCGTTTGCGCAGGATCCGTTGAAGTAAATGCTAGATTCAGTTGGAGATTGGATACACCCGCTTCTTGCAAAAGTTCTTTGGCTTTTTCCACATTTGTTTCATATTTTTCCACGTCTTCGGTCGCGTAAGGATTGTTCGGTGGCAAGAAAGAATATGGCGTATCAAAATATTCATCACTCAAATACGCTGCCTGATTCATTTCATTTTTGTTCAAAGCATAAAGAACCGCTTGTCTTACTTTGACATCTTTGAGGGCATCAGAATGAGTATTCAATCCTAGATAACCAACCCGATTTTCAGTATACGGATATACTGAGATCATTGATTCATCCAAATCTTCAATATCAGAAGGCAAGACAACTGCCGCATCTACTTCGCCTTTTTGTAAAGCGACTTTAGCCGTATCAGTACTTTCAATGATCCGCAACGTCACATTTTTGATTGCTGCTTCGCCGCCGTAATAGTTTTCATTGGCTTCAAAAGTAAAATATTCGCCGCGCTTGTATTCCTTTAATTTGTAAGGCCCTGTTCCTACGGGGGTTTCAGGCAATTCGCTAACAGAAAAATCAGTCACATCTTTATAAATATGTTCAGGAATGATATACGTTTCAGTTGCGATATTATTTAATGCTGCTGCACTTGCAGAAGGTAAAACAAACTTCACTGTATAATCATCAACTTTTTCAATGCTGACCGGTTTTCCATCTACCCATAACGCATCTGCATTGCCGTTTTCTTTTTTCACTTTTTGTTCATAAGTAAAAACAACATCCTCTGCGGTAAAGGCTTCGCCATCTGACCATTTCACATCTTTTTTCAAATGAACCGTCAAGGACAAGCCATCCTCAGCTGGCTCAACCGAATCTGCTAGTGCATTTTGGGTTGTTCCATCCGCTTCAACAATCACTAAAGGAGAATAGATCATGTTGGTGACAGTCAGCCCCCAACGGTCACTCGTATTGATTGGATTCGTTGACGTTGGATCACCGCTGATCGCATAAGTGAACGTGTCTTTATCTCCTGCTTGAGTTGAAGTTTTTGTTGTTGAATCTTGTGTACTGGATGAGGAGCACGCAGCTAAGAATAAACCTATACTGATAATCGCTGTCCCAATCAATCCTTTTTTCCAATTTTTCATCGTTCTCCTACTTTCTTACCATACAGGTATACTTGATTTTTTTGTTACTTTATCAATAATTTCTTTGACTTCATCTGTTTGATAATACTTGATGATCGTCTGATACGTCTGATTTTCTTTTTCCTCCGCTCGGGCCGCGATCACATTGTAATACGGTTTGGACGAATCTGCGACAGGCTCTAAGAAAATCGCATCTTCTGTTGGCACAAATCCGGCATCAACAGCCATCCCATTGTTAATCAATGAAATATCGACATCCGTTATTGCTCGCGCGGTCTGATTGGCATCCAGCAACTTGAACGTCAGCTGCTTCGGGTTATCGGTGATATCATTCGTCGTTGGCAGCAGACCTTTTGATTGATCCAATGTGATCACCCCGGCCGTCTGCAGCAACAATAATGCGCGGCTCTCATTTGAAACGTTATTTGGTAACGCGACAGTAGCACCATCAGCCAATTCAGCAATGTCTTTGATTTTGTCTGAATAAATCCCCAGTGGATTGAGTGTGGTATAAGCAATCGTTGTATTGGAATATCCGCTTTCCTGATTGACATTATCCATAAAAATCTCTGTCAAGGCTGCGTGCAGATCAATCGAACCGTCCTCTAGTGCCAGGATGGGCTGACGATAATCAGTAAATTTAACGAGCTGTAGATTGATTTGCTCTTTTTCCAACAATTGTTCCTGAACATATTCCCAAGCTTCATTTTGCTCTCCAACAACCCCAAGCTTTACTGTAGTTGCCTCTGAGGCAGGTTTGCTGCAGCCTGCCAAAGCAAAAACCAATACGCCTAAAAATACGCTAACCCATTTTTTCCAACTTATTTTCATTTTTTTCTTCCCCTTTTTCCCCCTTTGAGCGAAGCCTACAGAAGCAACGATCCCTTTCTTGTGATTGTCGCAAATAGACGCAATGACTGGATAGAATACTTAGTACTTAACTACAACTTTACATTTCCTGCTGTAGTCAGTTGATCATCGGACTAACTATTCATATGTAGTGTAACTTTATCTTATACACCAAAAACTGTCAATAAAGAAACTCTAGTAAAGCCTTGCGCTATATCTTTCTATAGTACTCGCAAAAAGGGGTTTTTTTAGATGTAAGACAATGCCTGCTTAAGATCCGCAATCAAGTCCTGACTATTCTCGATCCCAATAGAGAGCCGCAAGAGATCCGGCGTCAAACCATAGGACTCCCGTAATTCTTTAGGGATATCTGCATGTGTCTGCGTCGTAGGATAAGTGATGAGACTTTCAACTCCGCCCAAACTTTCAGCAAATGTAAAAATTGAGAGTTCCTTCAAAAATGAACGGACTTTCACTGCCTCCTTTAACCGAAGACTGATCATACCTCCTACACCAGGATACAGTACGTCTTTGATTGCTGGCTGGCGTTTTAAAAACGCAGTGATTTCTTTTGCGTTTTGCTCTTGTCTTTCAAACCGTAACGGCAACGTTTTTAAACTGCGAATGAACAACCAACAGTCGAAGCTGCTTAAAGTTGGGCCAGTGGTATTGGCAAGATAGGTCAAGCGTTCACCAAGGGAGACTTCTTTTGCAATGATCACACCAGCCAAAATATCATTGTGACCTGTCAGGAACTTGGTCCCAGAATGAAGAACGAGGTCTGCGCCTAGTTCCAACGGTTTTTGTCTCAATGGTGTCAAAAAAGTATTGTCAACGATGAGTAAAGCATTGACTTGATGCGCGATCTCGGAGACCGCAGACACATCGATTTCTGTCATCAATGGATTTGTCGGAGTTTCTAAAAAGACCGCCGCAATCGTTGAACTGATTTGTTCTTCAAGTTCGTTTAGCGTATTGAAATAGTGAAAATAAGCAATCTGGCGCGCTTGTAACTCTTCAAAAAAACGATAACTACCCCCATATAAATCTCTTGATACGAGAAATTCACTGCCGCTTGGGAAAAGTTCAAAAATCAATGCGATCGCACTCATACCTGAGCTCGTGACGATTCCTCGAGCGCCATTTTCTAAGGTAGCCAGCCCGGATTCTAATAGCTCTCTCGTCGGGTTTTTGGTACGTGTATAATCATAACCGGTACTTTGACCTAATTCAGGATGCGCATAGGTGGTAGAGAGATAGATTGGTGCACTGACAGCTCCCGTCGCTTGATCCGAACGATTGCCTAGTTGTGCTAAAAAAGTCGTCATATCAACAGTCATAATCGTATTTTCCTTTCTTGGTTTAGTGTGCTCAATGAAGCGGGATAAAGTCGTTGTCGCAAAATTCTGACGATAGTAGTGAAACTAGTTGCCTTAACTGCCAAATTGTTCGTTGATGAGTAGAATGAAGCAATCATAGCCTTTTGTGAAACAATGAAGCAAAATGAGCTGTTTTGATCATTCGCTGTGGAAAACCTGACCATTGATGGAGGGTAGAAGTAAATGAGTACAGCAGTCACTGGTTTAAAACTAGCGGGCTTTTCAGATCAACCTTCTTTGTCTAGCGCTCTTTTGTTTCACTGAAAAAAACATTGACTAAAGTCACTGCCGCCTATGTCCGCCCTCCCATTCATTACCTATATAATAACCAGTACGCGTTGGCAGAATCTGTAAATCATAGGGCGTGCGCTGGTAGGTTTCGTGGATCCAGTTACTGAAAAACAAGGACGCATGCCCTCGCCAGCGATTGATGACCGTTCCTTGCTGGTCGGAAAAATAATTTTTGGGGAGTGCCGTTTTGAGCCCTTTGGCTTTATCTCGCAAATATTCTTCTTTCAACGTTTCTGTATAGTATTCCAAATGCCCTAAAAGAAAACTATTTTTATGGTCATGGGAAACTAAGAGTGCTGGACCGGTCTCTATTCCTGTAACAAGCACATTCAGAGGTGCAAGTGGCAGCTGCGCCTCATTGATCCCCGTATAACGAGAATGGGGCATCATGAAGGAATCATTAAACCCTCGTATCAGCGGATGAGCCTCGATCACTCGCTGTTCAAAAATACCAAAAAGTTTTTGCTTATGAAGCACTTTTTCGATACCATAATGATAGTACAGCCCAGCTTGTGCTCCCCAGCAGATATGCAATACCGATGTGCAATTTGTTTGACTCCAAGCCATGACTTCCTGAAGTTCCTGCCAATAATCAATCATTTCAAAAGGCATTTTTTCGACTGGTGCTCCTGTAATGATCAAGGCATCGAAACGTTCCTCACTGACTGCCTTAAATGCGACATAAAACTTGTCTAGATGAGTCGAGCTAGTATTTTTGCTTTCATGTTGCTGCATTTTCAATAATGTTACTTCGATTTGCAAAGGACTTTGGGACAAAAGCTGCAACAATTGATTTTCTGTAGTGATTTTTTGCGGCATCAAGTTGACGATCGCAATTTTCAAAGGGCGAATTTCTTGTTTGATAGCTCGCTCTTGTTGTAAAGCAAAAATGTTGTGCTTCAAAATAGCTGCTGCCGGTAATTCTTTGGGGATGATGATTGGCATCTTCTCACTCCTTTTTCAATCGACTCCTATGAACATTTACTTTTTATTACCTTATCGTTTCTCGTGGTTTCACCTATCGTTGCTTCTGAACATGGTTGGTTCAGTGTGACTTGCATGCCATGCTTTGCATGTCAGTCGCAGTGATTCGAGACGTGGTGACTACGTTCCCTTCGGTCGCCTAGTACTGTTCATCATCTGCTCTGCCATGCTTTGCATGTCAGTCGCAGTGATTCACAGCAAAAAGTCGTCCCTTTTATCGTTAATGTAACGATAAAAGGGACGACTGACTCGTGTTACCACCCTAATTCGTGCTGCCTTTGCAGGCGTGCACCTCAACAGTACCAATGATACTTGGCGCGTTATCGGGCGCATACCGTCTATTTGGCGTGAACCAAATAAAAACTCAGAGCTCATCTTCAACGCCTGTCTCATGTCTCCTTTTTCACCAACCGGAGTCTCTGTACCTTCAACGTAGCGCTTACTCTTCTCTTCAACGTTTCATCTCTATTTGTAATTTCTAAGAATTATAATCGTTCTTTCATTCAATGTCAATCCGCTTTTAAGACTTTGGCTTATTTCTTTGAAAGATAGAGATATTGTTGATCCATTTGTTCATAGATTTCTTGCAGATCATCTCGTGAGACTTCACGATCCTTGTAGCCATAAGGATCGTTGACATACATTTTGTCTCCATCTATTCCAGTAATAACAACGGAATGGATCAATGTCGTTTCGTAGATCATTCCCGATTGCGTCGGCCACTCAAAAAAATCAGCATTGGTTGGTACTTGCAATTCAAGGGTAGCAATCATCCAGATAGGCGTGCCCTGCTCCAAAACTTCAATAATCTCATCAAAAGATTTGTCTCGACCACTTACCACTTGATAGGAAGCCCCTACCATCTGGCTCGCAACTTTGGCGATTGGCTCTACCGCAACCCCCATTGCTCCATCGCCGCCATAAATATTCCCAACAAAACCTTCTCGTGGGTCTCCTCGATGAGTTTCATCTGCGTAAACAGGGACATAGTCTAATTTGGCAGCCAGCTCATTTTTATTTGTATCATACCCGTAGAAATTCAACAGCATGGATAAAGCAGTGACTTCACAGCCATTTCCTAAATATTCTGGATCAAATTGGCTTGCCAATGGTACATCTAATCGAATCACGGGCTCTTCTTTTTCTGCAGTCAGATCCAGTCCTGATATCGAAGTCACCGATTGTGCCGCTTGTTCTTGCTTCTTCACATAAGGAGTTGCTCCAGCTTTATCATAGAAAAGCCAGATAAAGAACAAACTAAAGGTGAGCAGACCTAAAAGCAAACTAATGCTTTTCTTTTTCATCAGTTTACTCCTTTCTTCTTTGACTATTATACCTTGAATGTCAAAGGAACGAAAAGAATTTATGTTTTAGAACCATAATTTAGGAAAACAATGCTTCTCAAAGCGTTGAATCCAATGATTTAGACCATCCCTAAATGAGCATAAAAAGAAGCTAAGAGAACATGGAGAAAGTTCCCCTAGCATTTACCATTACGCTTTGTATTTGTTGTCTAATTCTAAGAAAGGACTTGTTTCTTTTTTCCTAGTAATAGTTTTTTTGCGCTTGAAAAGGAACGAATATCGAACTGTTTGCTTAGTGCCCCGGCAACAAAATAGGCTAAGTTATAATCTATCAAACTATGGATCAAGCCACCGATACCCATCAAGACAAACAAGAAGTAGTAAAAATTGCCATCAAACGCGGTGCCTGGTACATTGCCGGTAAAATAGAAAACAGCTACAACAAGCATTTCCACAATAGAATGGATAAGGCCAATCACAAGATTAAAGGCTTGAAAACGAGCATTGAATAATGTTGGCTTGCCGTTCTTTAATAAAATACTTGGATTTTTTTGTAAATAAAATGCCCCGATCACGGCAAAAACAACGTGCGACAATGCCCGCAAAGCAATGATCGGCGGTAATGTGATAAAAAAGCCAAATGTGGTACCTAAAGCTACTGCTATCGCCATCCCTGGTGAAAAGAACATCGCCACAAACAATGGCACATGGCTAGCTAAAGTAAAGGAAGCCGGCCCGATGACGATCTTGGGCATCACCATTGGAATAACGATTCCCATACCAATCAAAAGTGCTGCAATCGTTAAATGACGTACTGAATGTTTCTTCATGAATAATTCCTCCTTCAATGTGTCTTGACACATTTATCTCGCTCATTGTAGCTTGAAAACACCAAGGTGTCAAGACACAAAAAAACAGGACGATGACCTAAGTATGAACAGACAAAAATACCTGAAGGAGATAAGGTAGCGAATTCTGTTAAAAGTGCCCCTTGAACCAACGATACGGTTGGAATAGGTCCTTTCCCCTTTCCTTCAGATATTCAGTTTGTTGCCTCACTTATGCCACAGCCCCTGCTGTTTCATTATTCATTTATTTCAAGTCCCTTTTTGTGCGCCAGCATTTCATTGCTCAAACGTGCGAATTCTGCTAATGACAATGTCTCTCCGCGACGAGTTGGATCAATTTCACTGGCAGCTAAACTCGCTTTAAGCCATTCTTTCGTTTTTTCATCTTTTCCATAGGAATTCTGCAGGTTATTCCACAACGTTTTCCGTCGTAATTGGAAGGCTGCCTTCGTCAACTTGAAGAATTCTTTTTCATCTGTTACTTCAACCGCAGGAGTTGCACGACGAGTCAGCTTCAAGATTGCGGAATCCACATTTGGTTGGGGCACAAAAACCGTCTTAGGGACAATGAAAGCAAGCTCTGCTTCCATGTAGTATTGGACAGCGATCGATAAAGAGCCATACGCTTTCGTTCCTGGAACAGCTGAAATACGGTCAGCCACTTCTTTTTGCATCATGACAACCATTTCTTGGATTGGTGCCTGTGATTCTAAGAAATGCATCATGATCGGCGTCGTAATATAGTAAGGAAGATTCGCTACGACTTTGATTGGCCGTTCATCGGTAAAAGCTTCTCTGATCATTGTAGACAAGTCTGCTTGTAAAACATCTTGATGAATCACTTGAATGTTCGAATAAGGAGCCAATGTATCTTGTAAAACTGGAATCAAACGGTCATCAATCTCAAAAGCCAGGACTTGACGCGCATGTTTCGCCAATTGCTCGGTCAGAGCGCCGATCCCCGGTCCGACTTCTATCACATTTGTTTGATCATCGATTGCAGCAGTCGCAACGATTTTGCGCAAAATATTAGGTTCAGTCAAGAAATTCTGCCCCAGGCTCTTTTTGAAGGTAAAGCCATGTTTTGCTAATATTTCTTTCGTTCTTGATGGGGTTGCAATATCCCTTTGTTCTTTCACAATTCTTCCTCCACTATCTTCATTGCTTCAGCCAATTCTGTTTCAGTAATCCGAAACATGGCAAGACGTTTTTCCAACTGTTTGGCATTCGTATAACCGATTCGTAAAACATCTCCGAGTTTTTCCCGTTTTGCTCGTGCTTGCTCACCAGCAATCAGCCCATAGCTTGCTAAAACTTGACGAGAAATTTTCTCACTCTCGTCTTCATCTTGCTGACTGACTGGCGTGACGACTTTGCGAAGTGCTTCTCTAAGCGCTTCATCACTAGCGTGTTCCACACCTAAACTGCCCTTTTTCTTTGGTGCAGCTTGGCTTCGAGGCAAAAAGGCATGTTGGGCAGCCGGGACAGCTTCCATTATGATTTTACGAATTTTTTCACCCGAAAAATCAGGGTCCGTAAAAACGATCACGCCACGAGTCTCTTGGGCATGTTCAATTTGACTTAAGATGGTTTCGTCAATCGCTGATCCGATCGTTTCAATCGTATCGACATCAAACACTTCTTGCAATCGGCGCGTATCGTCTTTCCCTTCGACGACAATGATCTCTTCGATTCTCCATCTATCCTTCATAAAGGTTGAACAACTTCTCAGCATTGATACACGTTTGCTTGGCGACTTCCTCAAAAGACATCTGACGCAGTTCCGCGATTTTTTCGACTACATAGCGGGTATACCCTGGTTCATTGCGTTTTCCTCGGTAAGGCATTGGTGCAAGATAAGGTGCATCAGTTTCGACTAATAGACGATCGATCGGAACCACTTGCGCAGCTTCTTGGACATCCAACGCCTTTTTGAAGGTCACTACACCACTAAATGAAATGTGCATACCTAGATCCAAAAAGCGCTTTGCCCATTCGCCATCACCACTGAAACTATGCATGATGCCGCCGATATCAGTGATTTTTTCTTCTTTTAAAATCTGGTACGTGTCTTCGATCGCTTCTCGGGTATGAATACTGATAGGTAAATGCATCTCTTTAGCGATCGCGATTTGCCGACGAAAGACAGCCGATTGTACCTCTTTTGGATCTTCCATCCAATGATAGTCCAGTCCAATTTCTCCTAAAGCTACAACTTTGGGTTGTGTCAGGCGCTCTTGGATGAATGCCTCAATCTCTTTTGTGTAAGATCCCGCTTCTGTTGGGTGCCATCCAATGATACTGTATATCCCATCATATTCTTGACTTAATGCCAATGACTTTTCAATCGTAGGTTGATCAAATCCGACAACTGCCATTTTCGTTACTCCTAGCTCGTGAGCTCTGGCAATCGTTTCGGGAATCTCTTCATTAAATTGTTCTGCATTTAAATGTGTATGTGAATCAAAAATCATAAAACTTCCTCCTTGTTTCCTCTATACTCTAGCATATTTTGCGGCTTTAAGAAACGAATCCTTCTTGTTTTTTCATTTGCTAAAGAAAGTTTTCAGCAATCAAGAAAAATCAGCCCAAAGGTGGAGGGAGAAAAAAAGCCAGTCGATTATAATAGACCTATGATCCATCAGATTCGGAGGTGAAAAGATGGAAAAATCAAAACCATTTACAAAATGTACTTTACGGCAACGCTATCACTATTATCGTCAGCAAAATGCTCATCAACAATTTAACGGGAATTTTCAACAAAACTTCCAAAAAGATTTCCCAAGTTTTGCTAACTGGCTTAAATTGCAGCAAAAGCCGATTGCCAAAGATCAAACAGCGACATTTTCTCACTGGTTCTTACTGATTCTATTTAGTTTAGTGACTGTAGCCACATTTACCCAACAGCTCTTATTTCTTTTATTTGTTTTTGTCATTGCAGCACTAGTCAAAGGTCCTGGAATGATTCTCTGGGGAGTTGTCTATTCGTTTCTAGTGACACTCTTTCCTCCTCTTGGTTTGTTGCTTTCAGCGCTTTTCTTTCTGCTCACTCTCAGGCAGTTGACAAGAAACTTGACCTTTATTTTTACAGCTGTGTACTTTTACAGCTACCCTTTCTTGATCACAGCGATTCATCATTTTACAACATTCGATGATCAATGGATCATGATTGCAGCGGTTATTTTTGCCTTGATCAGCGGGCATCTTTTGTTTAAGCGAAATTATCAGTTTGCCTCTAGTAAAGCAGTTGCTTGGCGACTGATCACCACTCCTTATGATTGTTTGACTGCATTGATTCCTTCAAAGAAAGGACGCCGATTACAACGACTGCGAAACAAATGATTTTTCGGAACCTAAAGCTTGATTCCACGCTGACATTGAAACTGATTTGCCAACATTTAAGATCCATGCCTAGTGGAAAAGGACGCGGACATGAACACTTAGACTTCCTACAAAGGGCTTCTGCAATGCAGGAGCCCTTCGCCTATTATTTAAGATGTGCTTGACTGCTGCTCTTGTTATCTAAGCTGGATATTTTCATCGTTAAACAAAAACAATGGAAAAAGTAAATTTGTTTTTTTATTTTTTGAAAATCAATAAAAAAAAGGAAAAAAATTTTTACTGAATGTCTTTTGTTTGATTGCTTTTTTGGGGTGAATCTACTATGCTATTAGTTAGCTAAACAAAAAAGGAGACCCGCTATGCTGACCTTCATTTTTATCTTTTCCTTCCTTGTGGGCTTGCTTTTTTACGCCTTTATTATTGAGCCGCGCCGATTAAAACAGCGGCATTATTTGATCAAAAAAGAAAAGCAAACGGTCCTTGATATTTCCAAAGCCTATGATCTTTATCAAAATGAACAGAATGTAGTAGTCGCACATATCAGTGATCTACACTTTTCTCGTTGGTTCAAACCGCAACGCATCAATCGTATCATCCGTTCCACGATCTTAAACAAACCTGATTTGATCATCATCACGGGTGACTTGATCGACAATTACCGTAAGTGGCCTCACCGTTCAACCAGCCGCCTCATTGAAAAGTTAAAGAAATTGAATGCGCCAATGGGGAAAATCGCTGTATTAGGAAATCATGATCATTTGAATGATGGGCAATATTTTGTGAATGAAGTGTATGAAAACGCCAATTTCACCTTGTTGGACAATGAATCTGTATTTGGTTCTGATGAGAAAACCTCGATGAATATCGTAGGGATCGATAGTGCGAGCAAAAGCGCCCACTACCATTACGAGCCAACCTTAGCAGAATGGCAGATTCTCTTGATCCATGAACCTGACTATGTCTCTCGAGTAGACAACATTCGTGACTATGATCTCGTTCTATCCGGTCACAGCCATGGAGGCCAGATTCGTGTGCCCTTTTATCGTGCGAAAACGAAAGGCGCCCTCAAATACACAGATGGTCTCTATCTTTTGGCCGCGAACACACTTCTAAGTGTGTCCAATGGTGTGGGGACCACGGCGATTCCAGCGCGCTTTGCTGTGCCGCCAGAAATCACATACTATCATCTCGTGCCCGCCGAAAAACATGCTGTAGCCTAAAACAAGCTCTTAAGTGATCCTCCTATCTCGTTTGGATAGTTAGGATACTTAAGAGCTTGTTTTCGTTATTGGCGTAATCCGTTATAGATCGTCTCCAAATTCCACTTCATCATCGCATAATAACTATCGCCATCTTGTCCAGGTTCAGCGATGGAGTCTGTAAAGACAGTGCCGTAGATCGGAATACCTGAATCCCGAGACACGCTTTGCATTGGGCGAGTATTAACGCTACTCTCGACAAACAATGAAGGAACTGCCGATGCTTGCAATTGGTCGACTAAATTCTTGATCTGAGCAGGCGTTCCTTCTTCTTCGGTGTTGATTTCCCAGATATAAGCGGATGGCACACCATAGGCCTTCGAAAAGTACTTAAAGGCGCCTTCACTTGTCACGATCAATTTCTTTTCTTCAGGAATTGAAGCAAAATTATCTTTCGCTTGTTGGTCTAATTCGGAAAGCTGCTGCAGATAGTGTTCCAAGTTTTCTTGATAGCCCCCCTGATTTGCAGGATCTTTCTTACTCAATTGTTGGGCGATATTTCGCGCATAGATCATCCCATTTTCCAAATTAAGCCATGCATGAGGATCTGCCTTTGTATGATCAGCATCATCCGATAGATACAGGACTTCTACGCCATCACTGACGGCAAAATAATCTTCACCCGCTTTTTTGTTGGCGTTGTTCATTAATTTAGTAAACCAGCCGTTGCCGCCCGTCTCTAAATTCAAGCCATTATAAAATAGAATGTCTGCATCAGTGGCTTTTTGGACATCTTCTGACAGTGGTTCATATTCATGAGGGTCACGCCCTATAGGAACGATGCTGTGGAGATTGATTTTGTCCCCGGCGATGTTTTTGGTCATATCTGCTAAAATCGAATTGGTCACTACAACATTTAATTTGTCATCAACGGTTGCCGCCTGCTCTGCTTGCTGATAAATCAAGAATCCTCCTGCAACAGCGGCAGCAGAAACCATTGCCGTGGTCAGCCAGCGTTTGGCAGGACTCGTTTGTTGTTTTGGTGAAAAGAGAAATCCTAAGACAAACAAAACAGCTGCAGTGAGGACAATGCTTGATCCGGCTGCAATATTAAAGGAATAACCGATAAATAACCCAATCACAGAAGAAGCACCGCCTAGAATCCCTGCAATCACCATCATATGGCTAAGGCGTTTTGTAAATAAATAAGCAGTTGCTGCTGGCGTAACCAGCAAAGCTACAATCAAGATCGTACCGACACTTTGCATCGCAGTAACGGAAACTAGTGTCAAAAGCAGCATCAACAAGTAATGATATACCTGTACATTCATTCCAAAAGCTTTCGCCATCATCGGATCAAAAGAAGTGATCAGCAATGGCCGAAAGAAGATCATAATCAGTGCAATGACCAGTAAAGCAATCGCAATCGTGACCCATTTATCCCCCTCTTGGACTGCGAGCACATTTCCGAATAAGATATGAAACAAATCCGTAGAACTGTTAGCTACGCCAATCAAGATCACTCCCAAAGCTAAAAAGGAGCTGAAGGTGATCCCGATCGCCGTATCACTTTTGATCAAACTATTGTTAGAAATATAGGTGATAATGATCGATGCAAGAACACCAAAGAAAATTGCTC
>NZ_JBDGBK010000030.1:0-35637 GCF_040910045.1 Enterococcus sp. RTP21361st1_A6_RTP21361_211029
GTGTAACGCTTCCAAATAATTGTGTTTGTAAGAATCAAAATCTGGTCGTACGTAAGTATAGTCTGAAAATTTCAATTAAATCCCTCCTCTTTAAAAATAATAGCATAAAATAAAAAGAAATAGGTAGTTCCAATAACACGTGTAGTAAGTTTTAAGATAGAATGATAAAATAGAGAGGAACAGTTTGCGAAAAAGAAGCAGCTGAAGAATCAATGGAGATGAAGAGAGGGACTATTATGACAGAAACCGTCAAGGTCAATGAGTTGGCTGAGGCTTTGAACTTAGAGATCGTCCAAGGGGATGAAACAAGTTTGGAACGGACAATCATCACCGGGGATATTTCGCGACCGGGGTTGGAATTGACCGGCTATTTCAATTATTATTCCCATGATCGATTACAACTATTTGGAAGTAAAGAAATTACTTTTGCTGAACGAATGATGCCGGAAGAGCGGTTGATGGTCTTGCGTAAAATGTGTTCAGAAGATACACCTGGATTCATTGTTTCCAGAGGATTGGCTATCCCAGAGGAAATGATCCAAGCTTGTGCAGAGCACAATATCGCAATTTTGCGTTCGCCTATTTCAACTTCACGATTGCTAGGTGAACTTTCGAGCTATTTAGATGGACGATTAGCAGCTCGAACAAGCGTACATGGAGTTTTGGTAGATGTTTATGGATTAGGTGTCTTGATTCAAGGAGATAGTGGCATCGGGAAAAGCGAGACGGCATTAGAGTTGATCAAGCGTGGACACCGGCTGATTGCTGATGATCGAGTAGATGTTTATAAGCAAGATGAACTGACACTGGTGGGAGAACCGCCCAAAATCCTCCAACATCTAATTGAAATTCGCGGAATCGGAATTATCGACGTCATGAACTTATTTGGTGCCAGTGCAGTCAGAGGCTATATGCAAGTGCAGTTGGCAGTTTACCTTGAAGCGTGGGCTAAAGATAAAAAATATGATCGCTTAGGTACGGATGATACAACTGTTCAGATTGGTGAAGTAGATATCCCGCAAATCAAGATTCCAGTAAAAACCGGACGAAATGTCGCCATCATTATTGAAGTTGCAGCCATGAATTTCCGGGCAAAAACAATGGGTTATGATGCGACACAAACGTTTGAGAATCGATTGACACAGTTGATCGAAGAAAATTCTGGAAATTAGAGAGGAACAGTTTATATGTTAGCTTTAGTAAATCGTGTTGCTTTTGAGTTGTTCGGTCTGCCGATCTATTGGTATGCGATCATTATTGTCTCCGGTGTCATCATTGCGATGTGGTTGAGTACGAGAGAAGCAGTCCGTGTGGGATTGAAGGCCGATGATGTAACGGACTTTATGTTGATTGGCTTGCCAGTTTCAATTATCGGGGGCAGACTGTATTACGTCCTATTTGATTTAGAACCTTATTTGAAAGATCCAATTCAAATTTTCAATACTCGTTCTGGGGGATTGGCAATCTATGGGGCTTTGATCGCTGGAGGAATATGGCTGTATTTCTTTTGCCGACGCAATTTTATTTCACCAGTGACCTTTTTGGATATTGCAGCACCTAGCGTGTTGTTGGCACAAGGAATTGGACGTTGGGGGAATTTCATGAATCATGAAGCTCACGGCGCAGAAGTCAGCCGTTCCTTTCTAGAAAGTCTCCATCTACCTAATTTTATTATTGATAATATGAATATCGATGGAGCTTATCGACAACCAACATTCTTATACGAATCTGTCTGGAATGTTTTAGGTTTTATTGTTTTGATCTTACTCCGTAAGAAAAAGGGACTTTTAAAAGAAGGCGAAGTCTTCCTAGGGTATCTGATCTGGTACGGTTTTGGACGCTTCTTCATTGAAGGAATGAGAACGGATAGTTTGTACTTGTTTGGACCGATCCGAGTATCGCAAGTCTTATCAGCTGTGTTATTCTTTGGTGCAATCATCGTCTTGATCTGGCGCCGTAAAAAAACAAAAGTAAAAGATTACAACCGTTCCTATGGAGAAAATGAATATGTAATCTAGCAGTTATTTTTCGGCAACTATGGTAAAATGATTGAGTGAAGTTTTATTGTAAATGAACAGAGGAGGTTTCCATCGTGAAACAAAAAATAGCCGTATTAGGCCCTGGCTCTTGGGGGACTGCGCTTGCGCAAGTGTTATCCGAGAATGGTCATGAAGTGAAAATTTGGGGCAACAATCCAGCTCAAATCGATGAAATCAATACGTACCATACGAATCGTCATTATCTGCCGGATTTGAAGCTACCAGAAAATATTTTAGGTGTTAAGGCTCTTGAAGAAGCGATCATTGATGCAGATGCCATTCTTTTCGTTGTACCGACGAAAGCAATTCGGGCGGTCGCTAAAGAGTTTGCCGAAAAGGCAACCAATCGTCCCGTGATCATCCATGCATCGAAAGGATTAGAGCAAGGAAGTCACAAGAGAATATCTGAAATTTTGGCAGAAGAGATTCCTACAGAGAAACGACAAGATATTGTTGTGCTATCCGGGCCTTCTCATGCAGAAGAGGTGGCTGTCCATGATATTACTACCATTACTGCAGCGAGTGAAAATGAAGAATCAGCAAAATATGTGCAGGAA
The DNA here is from genome assembly GCF_040910045.1 of Enterococcus sp. RTP21361st1_A6_RTP21361_211029. Classification (NCBI taxonomy): domain Bacteria; kingdom Bacillati; phylum Bacillota; class Bacilli; order Lactobacillales; family Enterococcaceae; genus Enterococcus; species Enterococcus sp. RTP21361st1_A6_RTP21361_211029. The sequence goes on from NZ_JBDGBK010000030.1 coordinate 2,597, forward strand.
TTGTTCATGAATGACTATTTCCGTATTTATACGAACAATGATGTAATCGGGGTTGAGACTGGTGCAGCATTAAAAAATATCATCGCAATCGGTGCGGGAGCAATTGCTGGTTTAGGCTTTGGAGACGACGCAAAAGCGGCGATCATGACCCGCGGGTTAGCTGAAATCAGCCGACTAGGAGTAGCTATGGGAGCCAATCCATTGACCTTTATCGGTTTGAGTGGTGTTGGTGATTTGATTGTGACTTGTACGAGTGTTCATTCACGAAATTGGCGTGCGGGAAACTTACTTGGTAAAGGACACAGTTTGGATGAAGTATTAGAAAACATGGGAATGATCGTTGAAGGTGTATCGACGACAAAAGCAGCGCGAGAACTGGCAGCAGCTTTAGGTGTTGAAATGCCGATCACCGAAACCATTTATTCTGTTCTTTATGAAGGAAAAGCAATCGAACAAGCAGCCAAAGAAATCATGCTGAGAGATGGCAAAGAAGAGAACGAGTTTACGCTTGAAAAGTAACGATAAGGAGAGAGACAAATGAATGTAAAAAAAGCAGTTATTCCAGCAGCAGGATTAGGAACCCGTTTTTTACCGGCAACAAAAGCAATGGCTAAGGAAATGTTGCCGATCGTTGATAAACCAACGATCCAATTTATTGTTGAAGAAGCTTTACAATCAGGGATCGAAGATATTTTGATCGTTACCGGAAAAGCAAAACGCCCAATTGAAGACCATTTCGATGCAAACTTAGAACTAGAAATGAATCTGCAAGAAAAAGGCAAAACTGAATTATTGAAATTGGTCGAAGAAACCACAGATGTTAATCTTCACTTCATTCGTCAATCACATCCTAAAGGGTTAGGGCATGCTGTCCTACAAGCAAGAGCCTTTGTAGGAAATGAGCCCTTCGTGGTAATGCTTGGCGACGACTTGATGGAAGATGAAGTCCCATTAACGAAGCAATTGATCGATGATTACGAAACAACGCATGCTTCAACGATTGCTGTGATGGATGTTCCGCATGAAGACACATCAAAATATGGGATTATTGATCCTGGCATGCAAGTTGATAAAGGATTATACAACGTGAAGAACTTTGTGGAGAAACCTGCTCCAGACAAAGCGCCTAGTGATTTGGCAATTATTGGCCGCTATTTGTTGACCCCAGAAATTTTTGATATCTTAGCTAATCAAAAACCAGGTGCCGGCAATGAGATTCAGTTGACTGATGCTATTGATACGTTGAATAAAACACAACGCGTATTTGCTCGCCAATTTACTGGTAAACGGTATGATGTTGGTGATAAATTTGGTTTCTTGAAGACAAGCATTGAATATGGCTTGAAACACCCAGAAGTCAAAGACAGTCTAAAAGAATACTTGATTGAATTGAGTAAAGAATTAACACCAACTGAAAAAACAGCAACCCAGCCAAAACCAACAAAAGAGAACAAGTAAGAAGAACGCTTGCCGAACAACTGACGATCAATCAAAGTTGTTCGGCATTTTTTTGGTTTTGTATGAAAGCGGATAGATTTTAGTAAAAAAAACAAAATTCGCTAGTCTTTTATTTGTAGAACGCCGTTTGAAATGCTATTCTTAATATAAGTAAAAGGGGAAGGAGACATTTTATGACAGGAGGAGAGATTGCAGCATTGATCGCTGCGATTGCATTCGTCGTACTTGTCGTTTTTGTTGTACGATTATTGATGCAAGTAAGCAAAACGATGACCAAAGTGGATAAAACAGTGGAAGAAGCCAATACCACGATTCGAGTCATCACCCAAGACGTAGATATCCTTTCAAAAGAAGTGGAGGGATTGTTGGTTAAGACCAATGAATTGCTGCAGGATGTAAATGGCAAAGTTGCGACCATTGATCCGCTCTTTACTGCAGTAGCAGATTTAAGTACCAGCGTCTCTGAATTGAATAGTTCAGGAAAGAACTTGGTCTCGCGAGTTGGCAGTTTAGGTCGAACAACGGCTAAAGCAACTGTTGCTGGTAAAGTAGGTCAAACAGCAATGAAATTTTTCAAAGACCGTAACAAACAACAATAAGAGGAGGAATTTCAATGAGTAAAAAAGGTGGATTTCTATTAGGTGCAGTAATTGGTGGGACAGCAGCAGCGGTAGCAGCCCTGTTATTAGCACCCGAGTCAGGTAAAAACTTGCGAAACAAACTAGCCAAACAAGCCGATGATTTATTGGATAAAGCTTCTGATTATGGTGATATGGCTAAAGATAAAAGTACCGATTTAGTGGAGATCGCTAAAGATAAAGCAGCTAAACTTGGCGAACAAGCTTCAGGTTTTACTGATTCATTGACTGCAAAAGTAGATGACTTAAAAGATAATGCAGCTAGTTCTTCTAGCGATACAGTTGAAGAATTAAAAAAACAGGCAGGAGATTTATCTGAGCGCTTCAAAAAATCTGCTGACGAAGTCAAAAATTCTGCTAGTGATCTTCATGAAGACGTCCAAGAAACAGCAGAAGACATTTTTATTGATGCAAAATCTTCCGCTGCAGACATGAAGGAAACGGTAAAAGAAGGGGCAGAAGAGGCCAAACCAATCGTAGATGATGCTGCAAAAGAAACAAAATCAGCAGCAAACGAATTGAAACATGAAGCAAATAAAAAAGCGGCTGATGTAAAAGCAACAACAAAATCAGAAGCCAAAGATGCGAAAGAAGATTTTGAAGAAGTCAAAGAAGAATTAAAAGATAAAATGGAAAAAAATAATCCAGAAGCATAATCTTTCTCTTTTGAAAGTTAAAGGAGCTGCTTTTAATCGGTAGCAAAAAAACATCCAAACGAAGATAAAATGCCGAGCCGTGACAACACGGTTCCTGCGATCAAACAGATCACAGACGCATTTATTTCTAGTTTGGATGTGTTTTTTTTAGCGAAGGCGCACATAGTTAAGCGTTTTTGATCTCTTGATCACATAGTGAGTAGATCCAATCAGATAGTTGGGAGAATTGAAAGCCATTTGCTTCAGCTAGTGCTACATTTATCGAATATTCAGGCGTGCCATTGTATTTTCCGGCTTCTCCGGTAGGTGATAAAAGTGGGTCAATGCCAGTTTCTTTTGAGACATAAGCTAAAATTTCTGCCAGTGAGAGGGTACCTTTAGCAGCAGCGTTGACGGGGCCTGTAAAGGAACTGGTTCCTAAAAATGCTAAAAATTTTCCTGCTTCTTTAGAATCGATAAAACTCATTTGATGGGAAAGATTGTCAATAAACATGGCTTTTTTTTGACAAACGGATTGAATATAGAAAGACAACCGTTTGGTATAGTCATCAATTCCCACCACATAAGGAAAGCGGACAAATGCCGAATTTTGTGAGTATTTTTGGCTTAAAATCTCCTCGACACTGCGTTTTCCTTCTGCATAGTTCACTTGTTCTGAGGTCACAAGACGATAAGCATGTGCTGTTGGATCAAAATCTTTTTCGACCAGATTGTCATGGAAAGTTGGATAAACAGACATAGAGCTTGTGACAATATAGCGTTCGGTAGTGACATGACGCATCAAAATATCAATATCATTGGAGGTATAGGCGATATTATCGTAAATCACATCATAAGTTTCTTTTGTCAAAACAGATCGGATACTGTCTTCATCTTCTCTGTCAAAAATCAATCGAGTTACCTTTGGACCAAATGAGTCTGGTGTTTTTCCACGAGTAGCAATCGTTACGTTCGCACCCTGTGTAAGCAGTTCATTGACGAGATGTTTGCCAAAAAAGCGTGTCCCACCTAAAACCAATACATTTTGCGTCATAATCCATCTCCTTTTTTAATTCAATACTAGTAGCTCTTTTGCAGTTTTTGTAAACGGCACACAACCAGTTTCAGTAACATAGATACAATCTTCGATACGAACACCGACTTGTTCAGGAATGTAAATCCCAGGTTCGATGGAGAAACACATGCCTTCTTCAATCACCAAATCATTCCCGGTAATCAATGATGGAAATTCATGAACCGTTGTGCCGATCCCGTGACCCAATCGATGATTGAAGTATTCACCGTATCCATGACTTTCGATGACACCACGAGCAATTTCGTCCAGTTGACCCGCAGTAATGCCTGGTCTAACAGCTGCTTGGGCAGTCAGTTCCGCTTCAAGGACGATATCATAGATATTTCGTTGCAATTCAGTCGGCTCGTGATAGGCAATGGTACGCGTTGCGTCGCTGCAATAGCCATTCCAGATCACACCTAGGTCGAAGAGAACTAGTTCATTTGGTTTGATTTGTTGTTTACCTGGAACCCCATGAGGGCTTGCAGCATTGGCACCTGCTAAGACCGTCGTATCAAAGGACATGTGGGAAACGCCGCGTTTTTTGAGTTGATATTCAATCTCTGCAACGATCTCCATTTCAGAAATACCTTCTTTGACAGCAGAAAAACCAATCTCAAAAGCGACGTCTGCCCAATTACCTGCTTCAAGCAATGTGTCGATTTCCGCTGCTGTTTTGGTTAATTGCATTTTCTGGATCACAGGAGTGATATCAAGTGAAAAATCAGTTCCTGGAAGGAAACCATTCAATGCTTCGAAACGTTCAACAGTCAAATCATTCTTTTCTAGTGCTAATCGTTTGAGGTGATAACGAGATTCTAGCTCTGAACAGATTTTTTTCCAAGGATCTTCACTATCTAAATAACCAATCACATCGTAGGGCCAGCCACTATTTTTAGCTTCTTCAACTTCTAAAGCTGGTGTAAATAGGAAAGGGTCTTTATCAGGTGAAAGAAAGAGTGCTAATACGCGTTCATGAGGTTCACTCTTGAAACCTGAAAAATAGGCAATCGTTGAAGGATTTGAGATATAAGCGACCTCAGCTTGATTGCTGGCTAACCACGTTGTCATTTCTTGTATTTTTTCTTTATTCATGAAAAAACCTTCTTTCAAGTATTCTTTCTCCATTTTAGCACGCTTTACTGGAGAATGCTTGTCCGTAAATATGTAAAATTGACTAAGTTTTCATGAAAGCGGAATTAAAACGGTTGCATATTCGCAAAAAGTTTGCTATTCTATCAAAGAAATGTAAATAAGATTTTCTGAAAACAGAATAAAGGGAGATATATCATGGAAAAACAAACAATTACGATTTATGATGTTGCTCGTGAGGCAAATGTTTCGATGGCGACGGTTTCTCGTGTCGTGAACGGCAATCCAAATGTTAAGCCAGCGACACGTAAGAAGGTTCTGGAAGTCATTGACCGCTTAGATTATCGTCCAACTGCTGTTGCACGAGGATTGGCTAGCAAAAAAACAACTACAGTCGGTGTAATCATTCCCGATGTCAGCAATATGTTCTTTTCTTCATTGGCTCGTGGGATCGATGACGTAGCAACGATGTACAAATACAACATTATCTTGGCGAATTCCGATGGCGATAGTATGAAGGAAGTAAACGTACTGAACAATCTTTTGGCAAAACAAGTAGACGGTGTGATTTTCATGGGTCATCGGATCACTGATGAAATCCGTGGCGAATTTTCGCGTTCAAAAACACCAGTGGTACTTGCTGGCTCAATCGATCCCGATGAACAAGTGGGGAGCGTGAACATTGATTATACAGCAGCTACGAAAGATGCAGTAAGTTTACTAGCCAAAAACAATCAAAAGATCGCTTTTGTCAGCGGTGCATTGATTGATCCAATCAACGGTCAAAACCGGTTGAAAGGGTATAAAGAAGCGTTAAAAGAAAACAACTTAGACTATTCAGAAGGCTTGATTTTTGAAGCGCCTTATAGCTTTAAAGAAGGCTTGGCATTAGTTGAACGAATCATGAACAGTGGAGCGACAGCGGCATATGTAACAGACGATGAACTTGCTATCGGTGTTCTAGACGGTTTGATTGACCGAGGTGTCAAAGTACCTGAAGAATTTGAAATCATTACAGCCAACAATTCTTTATTGGCAGAAGCTGCCCGTCCACGTTTATCTAGCGTGACACAGCCTTTATATGACATGGGTGCTGTAGCGATGCGTTTACTAACGAAAATGATGAACAAAGAAGAAGTAGAACAAAAAACAATTGTTTTACCATATGGTATCTCTGAAAAGAGTTCAACGAAATAAGTGAGAAAAAAGAAGAAACCGTTCTTAGGAGCGGTTTTTTTATTTACATATAGATATAAAAAAGAACAGGAGCAACGATGTGCTTCCCGTTCTTCAGGTAAAACAGATTTTGGCAAATGACTGTGATGACGTAATCAGTCATCCTCTTTCTGCTCGTTTTTCTTTTCTTCCGTTTTTTCTGCTTCTTTTTGATTATTGTTATTGTTCGTGGCGTTTTCTTCTTTATTGGTACTTCTAGAGCCATTGTTCGTGGCTGTATTGGTAGAAGTAGATGTTGTTGTTCGGCTAGGGGCGATTTTCTTCCAATAATCTGCATAATTGGCATTCGATCCGCCAATCCCAAATTCAAAGGATGCTTCTTTGGGACCGCCTTTTGTCCAATACGAAGTAACTGTGTCGCTTGGATTGGTTCTTCTTGTGTTATCTACTGTGACCGTGCCGCCTGGAAGTGTTCCTGTAGCCTTAGACACTTTGATCTTTTTGACATCATCGGATAACTCGAATTTTTTATCCACTCCAAAGACCTTCTGGTCGGATTGATAAATGCGATTGATCAAATAAGCCATGTATTGAGCGGTACGTGTTCCGGCACTACTATCGGTGGCTTTGTTGTCATCACGACCAGACCAGCTACTGATGGTAATGGAAGGAGTTGAGACCACGAGCCAAGAATCGGACCAATTGTTTGTCGAACCTGTTTTACCGACCCAATCGGCATTTCCAAGGTTCCAATCCAGACCACTAACAACGGATTTAAAGTTAGACGTCTTTTGTTCGTCAATTACACTGCGCATCATGTCATTCATGATTGATGCTGTTGCTTCAGAGAAGACTTGAACTGGTTTTTGTTCATGCTGATACAAGACTTCGCCTTCATTGTTCTTGATCGATTCGATCACATAACCTTCCTGGTAAACGCCTTTGTTTGCTAACGTTTGGAATCCATTGGTCTGAGTTAAAACAGTTACGTTGGTGACTCCTAAAGGAGCAGACTCATAAGCCCAACTATTGTCTTCAGGATAGTTCATCTTGCTCAAATAATTCTTATAAGAGAAGAATGGGTCACCTTCTTGCTCCCAAATGTCTTGAAAAATGTTTGTCGCAGCGATATTACTAGAGACTTCTAATGATTCTCGAATCGACATAAAGGTATTGGTTCCCTTATTTGTCGCGTTAACGATTGGTTCATCCGCATTTTCACCAGTGCGCCATTTAGCTGCGTAATCAGAGACCATTGATTCAGAACCCATCAAGCCTTCATCGATGGCAGGACCGTAAACGAGCATTGGCTTAATACTTGATCCAGCTTGTCTTTGGGCATCGAACGCATGATTGAATTGATTTTGCTGATAATCGCGACCACCAATGAACCCAAGCACACGGCCTGTTGCATTATCCATCATGACATTCCCAACTTCAATGGGCGCATCGCCCCAGTTATCCAGCATATAGCCATATTTGGACACAGCGTCTTGCATGGCATTATAGATGTTTTTATCAATGGTAGAGGTAACTGTGTAACCACCATTGACTAATTTTTGTTGTGCTAATTCTAAATATTTCTGATAGGTTTCTTCTTTACTGTATTCTTCTGCGCTAACTTTATCTTCGTCCGCCAATTGTTTAGCGATGATATCTTTGGCTTCATTGAGAACCGTATAATAGAGGAAACTCTGATCGGTCTGCTCAATGGCTTCTTGTTTTTTGAAGTCTTGTTTCAAATCATAAGCCATTGCTTCGTCGTATTCTTTTTTTGAGATGTCATGATTACGATACATACTAAAGAGGACGAAGTCTTTTCGATCTAAACCGGCACTGAGATTTTCTTTGATTTCACCAGTATTCGTGTACGGACTATAGACGATCGGGCTTTGTGGCAATCCAGCAATAAAAGCAGCTTGGGGAAGTGTAAGATCGGCAGCATTGACGCCAAATATTCCTTGGGCCGCTTCTTGCACGCCGGCAATATTTTGCCCTTTATTATTTCTACCAAATGGTGAAATATTTAAGTACATTGTGACTATCTCATCTTTAGAGAAAAACTTTTCGACTTCCATCGCCAAGAGAATCTCATTGGCTTTGCGTTTAAAAGTAGTTTCGCTTGAGAGAATTTGCTGTTTGACTAATTGCTGAGTTAATGTCGATCCACCGCCACCACCAAAGCCAGTTGCTTCAGAGAGGAGGGCACGGACGACCGCTTTAGGAACGACGCCATTATGCTGATTGAAATATTCGTCTTCTGTTGCAATGATCGCTTTTTTGAGATAATCAGAAATTTTATCTGAAGAAACCGATGTACGCATCAGATCTGATCGAATCGTGGCGATTTTACTACCATCCGCATAAGCTAGCTGTGAAGTCTCTGTGATGTCGGTTAATTCTTGCTGCAGTTCTTCTTTTGACGGGGCAGCGGTATCTTCTACTAAAAATGCAAAATAGCCAACACCGATACCTAGTGCGAGTGAACCGCCCAGAATCAAAAAGGAAATTGCGACTAAAAAGAGCGAATGGAGCACGCGCAAGCTGATATTGAAATAAAACCAGCTCTTTTTCGTACTTGGAGATTTTGGTTGTTTTTTCTTATTTTGGGGCAAAAATGGTCACCTCAATGATATTAGAATAGATTCCGTTGTATTATAGCAAAAATCAACGCACTTGGATAGTTTTGCTCGTTATCACAATCAAATTATAACAAATACGGGATTGATCCAAAATGGGATTAAGGCTTTTCTTTAGGCGGATTTTCAGTTAATATGAACAGTGAGTAATGATTTAGGAGGAAAAAAAATGAGTTCAGACTTTTTTGAAGAATTAAAAAGTCGTGGTCTGGTTCATCAGACTACTGACGAAAGTGCATTGATCAAACAATTAAACGAAGAGTCTGTGAAACTATATATTGGGTTTGATCCAACCGCTGATAGTTTGCACATTGGCCATCTTTTACCGATCTTGATGCTGCGCCGTTTCCAACAACGAGGACATGTTCCTATTGCATTAGTAGGCGGAGGAACAGGGATGATTGGGGATCCATCTTTCAAGGACCAAGAACGGCAATTAAATACATTAGATACCGTCAAGGAATGGTCTCAAAGTATCAAAAATCAATTGTCTCGTTTTATTGACTTTGAGGATCAAACGAATCCAGCAATTTTAGCCAATAATTATGACTGGTTAGGCGAATTAAAATTGATCGATTTCCTACGTGATGTAGGGAAGAACTTTACCATCAACTACATGATGAGCAAAGAAAGCGTAAAACGCCGCATTGAAACGGGAATTTCTTATACCGAATTTGCTTACCAATTGCTGCAAGCCTATGACTTCCTAAATCTTTATGATGAACATGGCTGTCTATTGCAACTTGGAGGCAGTGACCAGTGGGGAAATATCACGTCAGGAATTGAACTGCTACGTCGCGAACGAGAAGTCCAAGGGTTTGGTTTGACGATGCCTTTGATTACTAAGGCAGATGGTACCAAGTTTGGTAAAACTGAGGGGAATGCAGTTTGGCTAGATGCCGACAAAACAACACCTTACGAATTTTATCAGTTTTGGATCAATACGGATGACCGTGACGCTGTGAAATTCTTGAAATACTTCACTTTCTTATCACTTGAAGAAATTGCAGCAATTGAAAAAGAATTCTTAGCTGCACCAGAAACACGAGTTGCCCAAAAAGCGTTGGCCAAAGAAGTGACCACATTAGTTCATGGTGCAAAAGCATATGAGCAAGCTGTTCATATTTCTGAAAGCTTGTTCAATGGGGATATCAAAGGACTGTCTGCTGACGAAATTGCACAAGGATTCAAAGGGGTCCCAACCTATCAAGTCTCGAATGATGATGAGTTAAACATTGTAGAATTGTTGACTACTTCGAAAATCGAAGCATCGAAACGACAAGCCCGGGAAGATATCCAAAACGGGGCAATCTATGTGAATGGCGAACGCCAACAAGAATTAAATTACGTGATCAACGAAGAAGACCGTATCGGCGGCAAATATGTTGTTATTCGCCGTGGGAAGAAAAAATATTTCTTGTTGACATTTTAGCTAGTTGCTAGAGAGTGAAATGAGTAAAAAGCGAACCGCTGAGTGGGTTCGCTTTTTTTCAAATCAATAGAGGAGGAAACAGATCGTTTATGGGACAATTATTTTTGAATGCCGCTGGTCTCTTTGCAATGATCTTTTTGGGGTATTTTCTTAAACAGCTAAAGGTCCTATCAAAAGCGGATGGATCTATTCTGTCTCGGATGATCCTCAATGTCACTCTGCCAGCAGCAATCATTCTTAATCTTGCCGATATGCAGATCCAAATGGACGCACTGGCATTAATTTTAATTGCGGTAATCATCACGTTCGTGCAGATTATGACTGCCTTTTTCCTAACCAAAAAAGAGAATGATGTGTTACGTCAGTTTTCGATGTATTGTGGCTCCGGGTTCAATATCGGAAATTTCGCGATTCCTTTTGCACAAAGTTTTTATCCATTAGGAATCCCCTTGATTTCATTGTTTGATATGGGTAACAGTATTATGTTGGCAGGAGGCACCACCATTTTGATTGAGTATCTAATCGGGAAACGGACAGTTTTTGAGCCAGGAAAAATCATTCTTAATTTATTACGATCGCCAACCTTTACTTGCTATTTATTCATGTTGCTGATCCGCAGCTTTGGGCTCTCATTACCGCAAGGGGTGATCCAGCTAGTCCAACCTATCGGTAATGCCAATACCTTTCTATCGATGTTCATGATTGGTTTGTTTTTAGATTTTCGTTTACCGAAACATGCTGCTGCAACGGTAGGAAAGATTTTGAGTTTGCGTTATGGAATCGGTTTGCTATTATTTCTCTGCTTTTTCTTTTTACCTCTTCCCGCTTTTTTGAAGCCCGTGTTGTGTTTACTGGTATTTGCTCCAATTCCTTTATTCGGTGTGATCAATTCTGTATTGGCAGGTATGGAGGAAGAGGCAGTCGGCTTTGTGTCTTCTATCAGTTTCTTGATTAGTTTGCCTCTCATGACACTCGTACTGATTTTATTTGGATTGGCTTAATATAGTGGATAAAGTCAAAGAAAACGGCAAGCAAAAAACTAGCGTGAATGAATGTTTTTTCGCATAATAGACAAGACTTATTTTTAGGAGGAAGACAATCAATGTTAATTGGATCACATGTTTCCATGAGTGGGAAAAAAATGTTGCTGGGAGCGGCAGAGGAAGCAGCAAGCTACCAAGCAACTACCTTTATGATTTATACGGGGGCTCCACAAAATACCCGTCGTAAGAAAATTGAAGAGATGAATATTGCTGCTGGACAAGATTTCATGACGAAAGCAGGCATTTCGAATATTGTTGTCCACGCACCTTATATCATTAATTTGGGAAATACCATCAAACCAGAAAATTTTGGCTTTGCGGTGTCGTTTTTACAAGCGGAGATTCAACGAGCACAGGCATTGGGCGCAACGCAAATCACATTGCATCCAGGAGCTCACGTTGGTGCAGGGCCAGAAGCAGGTATCAAGCAAATCATCAAAGGATTGAACGAAGTCTTGGAAAAAGGGCAAACGGCTCAGATTGCTTTAGAAACGATGGCTGGTAAAGGAACGGAAATCGGACGCAGTTTTGAAGAAATTGCTGCAATTATTGATGGTGTTACGCTGAATGAGAAGCTTTCGGTGACGTTTGATACTTGCCACACCAATGATGCTGGATATAACGTCAAAGAAGATTTTGATGGTGTCTTAAATGAGTTTGATAAGGTCATTGGACTGGAACGTTTAAAAGTAATCCATGTCAATGATTCCAAAAATCCCCAAGGCAGCCATAAAGATCGGCATGCGAATATTGGTTTTGGAACGATTGGTTTTGAAGCATTGAATAAAATCGTCCATCATGAACAATTGAAGCAACTCCCAAAAATTTTAGAAACTCCTTATGTTGGAGAAGACAAAAAGAATAAAAAAGCTCCTTATGGTTTTGAAATCGCCATGCTGCAGCAACAAACGTTTGATCCAGACTTGTTGACTAAGATCATGGAGCAATGAACCACATTATCCTATGGCGTAAAAAAAGTCTAACCTAGTCTGGAACTGTTTCGATTATTGAAGAAAGAATGGGTTTAGCAGGAGGAATAGATGGAGTTTGATGAATTGATTACTTTCGCCCAAGCGAAGATTGCACCAAGAAAACTGTCTCCCTGGGCAGAATCAGGCGGTGTTGCAGCAGCCATCCTTACCAGAGAAGGGAACGTTTTTACTGGAGTGTGCATTGACACTAGTTGTTCTATGGGTTTTTGTGCAGAACATGCAGCTGCAGCAGCTATGATCACTGCGGGAGAACATCACATTGCAAAAGTTGTGGCTGTGGACTGGCAGGGGCATCCGATCTCACCTTGTGGTCGTTGCCGCGAGTTTCTCAGTCAGCTGTCTGAAGACAATCTTTCTGCGCAAGTCTTGACGAAGGCGGGCAGTCTGCCGCTTGCTCAGCTTTTACCACTTGATTGGAAAGACGGTCTTGTTTAACAGTAATAAAAAAATCTCAGGAATAAAGCTGTCCCATAACTGCTAGTTCGCATTGTTGGTTCGCTTATCATTCCTGAGATTTTTAATTTTTTATTAGAATTTTTTTGCTGCTTCTGCCACTTTTTCTAGGCCGGCTGCAATGATTTCTTCAGTTTTTGAAGGGTCTGCATTGTGACCTTCAATGATTACTTCATCGCTGATCGTCATGCCAAACATACCACCAAATACTTTTTCCATAAATGTAACAGCACTTTCCATGCCGCTCATTTCACCTGAGTAAACACCGCCACGGGCATTTAACAAGACAACTTCTTTGTCTTTCAATAATTGGTTCATAGATCCATCTTCATTGTAGGAGAAAGTGAAACCGGCTTGGAAAATATAATCGATAAATGTGTGCAATGCCGCAGGAATCGTCAAGTTCCACATAGGAAATGCAAAGACAATCGTATCTGCTGCTGCAAATTTATTCATGACGTCTTGACGGACGGTCATCAATTCTTGTTCTTCTTGGTTTAAATCTTGTTCTTGTGCTAATTTTCCGAATGCTTCGAACAATGTTTGTCCGATATAAGGCATTGGTTGTGCGTAAACATCAAAAGTAACTACATCTACTGCTGTTCGATCTAGATTTTCTACAAAAGTATCGAACATTTTTGCAGATACTCCGTCAGGACGGTTATTTGCTTTTACAACTAAAACATTTTTCATCAATTTTCCACCTTTTAGATATATTTAACATGTCACGAGAAATAGTTTACTATAAAATCATTTTGCTTACAATAAATAAGTGGACAATCTTTTTCTGATTTTTTTAAGGAAGTGATCCGTTGCTTTTGGTAAACTAGAAGTACTTTAGGAGGTGCACTGTGAAAATATTTCTAATTGAAGATGAAAAGTCATTAGTCAAAATGATTGAAAGTCAGCTGTCTCGCTATGCCTTCGAGACTTTTATTCCGCAGGATTTCGAAAAGATCTTGGAAGAATTTCATAGAATAGAGCCAGATTTGGTTTTGTTAGATGTTAATTTACCTTTTTTTGATGGTTTTTATTGGTGTCAAAAAATCCGCGAGCAATCCTTGGTACCCATTTTGTTTATTTCGGCTCGTGACGGTAATATGGATCAAGTGATGGCACTTGAGTATGGAGCAGATGATTTTCTGATCAAACCGTTTTCTTATGAATTACTCTTAGCAAAAATAAAAAGTCATATTCGGCGAGTATATGGAGACTATGCACAGAGCAATCGTGCTCGCCAACTAAAAGCTGGGGAATTGATTTATTATCCTGAGGCTTTAAAGATGAATTATCTAGAAAAGGAAGAAATGTTAACTGTTCGTGAAGGAGAATTGCTTACTTTACTAATGATGGCTTATCCAGAAATGGTCTCCAGAGAACAGATCTTGAATAAATTATGGGACGATGAACGTTTTGTAGATGATAACACATTGTCAGTAAATGTTGGTCGTCTGCGAAAAAAAATGGTAAGTCTCGGTCTTGATGAACCAATCCAAACGATTCGTGGAAAGGGTTATGCTCTTTTTATTGCCGGGAGACCAGAATGAAAGAATATTTGAAAGTTCAATTACCAGCAATTGCTTTATTTGGGATGTCGATTGCTTTGATCCTTTTGCTCGTTTGGTTAGATGGGTATCGCAATGGTTTTGTGATCGGCTATGGCTTACTATTAGTGGGCTTGTTAGCGATAGGAGTTTTCACGATTGATTATCTCGCCAATCGCAGTTTCTACCACTATCTAAAAACAGGATTATCTGGAAGAAGCGCTGGTTACTTAGCTAGAAGAGTCAAAAAGCTTTTAGATGACGACCATCATCACGTACAAGAGCAACTAGCAGCGATTGATGCCCATCATCAAACCCATATCAAATTTATGAATATCTGGGTCCATCAAATGAAAACACCAGTCTCAGTCCTAGAACTGATGGCAGAGAGTAGTCAAATTGACCCTTACGATCTTTTAGCAGAGACGGATCGTTTGAAAAGCGGATTAGCCACAGCCTTGAATTTTGTTCGTCTGGAAGATTTTGAAGAAGACTTTTTGATTGAATCAACCTCCTTATTAGCATTGATCAAGCAAAGCATCGGTGAACAGAAGCGCAATTTCATCCGGCATGAAATTTATCCGAAAATTAAGGATGAGACTGATTTTTGGATAACAACAGACAAAAAATGGTTGCAGATTCTACTTTTTCAATTGATCAGTAATGCCATCAAATACTCGAATCCGAAAGCAACAGTCACTTTTGCATTAGATGATGCGAACAGAAGTCTGACGATTACAGATACAGGTTGTGGCATTTCAGCGGCAGATTTGCCACGGGTGTTCCGACCTTTTTATACCGGTGACAATGGACGGCAGCGGGGAGAAGCTACCGGTATGGGACTCTATTTAGTCTCTCTCATTAGTCAAAAACTCTCGATTACGGTTACGATTGCTTCTGAAGTCGGTCAAGGGACTGTCCTGCAATTAAAATTTCCCGAGAGCTAACGAAACTTACAAAATTGTAAGTTATCTTTCAAACAATCGATAAGTTTGTTTCAGAAAACCTGTTACACTGACAGCAAAGGAGTGAGTGCTATGGCTTTACTAGAGTTGAAAAATATCACTAAAACGTATACTGGTGAAGTATCTGTGGAAGTGTTGAAACAAATTGATCTCAAAGTGCCTGCCGGAGAATTTATTAGCATTATGGGTCCTTCTGGCAGTGGTAAAACCACCATGCTGAATTTAGTTGCGACTCTGGATCAACCAACATCCGGCTCGGTCATCATCAATGGCGCCCAACCGCTGACATTGCCAAAACAACAGCTTGCTGAGTTTAGACGCCGACAGTTAGGTTTCGTGTTTCAAAATTATAACTTATTGTCTCCGCTAAATGTGGCAGAGAATGTTATGCTGCCCTTAACATTGGATCGAGTACCGGTTGATGAGATGAAACGGCGCTGTGAAGCGCTTTTGACAGAGTTAGGAATCAATGACAAAAGAAAAAAACGGATCTATCAGTTGTCCGGTGGAGAACAGCAGCGTGTTGCGATTGCTCGAGCGCTGATACATCAGCCAGAACTGTTGCTTGCGGATGAGCCGACAGGTAATCTAGATTCTAAAGCAGCCCGTGATGTCATGGAAATTTTGAGCCGAATGAACAAACAGCGACAAGTGACAACGATGATGGTTACCCATGATCCCTATTCCGCAAGTTTCTCTGATCGTGTTGTTTTCATCAAAGACGGCAAACTTTACAATGAGGCCTATCGCGGAAGTGATCAGCAACAATTTTACCAAAAAATTCTTGATGTTCTTGCACATCTAGGAGGTCGCCGTCATGAATTTCAGACAGTTGATCATTCGTAATTTAAGAGGTAACTTCCGCACCTATGCTGCTTATTTCGTAAGCAGTACATTTGCTGCCATGGTTTTTTATATATTTAGTCTGCTTTTGTTCCATCCGCAACTAAAAGAAAACTTGTCAGCGAGCGATACCATTTCCAGTCTAGCTAAGATGGGATTAGCGGTTGCTTTAGTAGTAATTGCATTTTTATCTTTGATGTTTCTTTGGTACACCTTTGTTGTTTTCTTAAAACGTCGCAAACGTGATCTCGCGATCTATCTCATTTTAGGGATTGAAGAGAAGGATTTGCGAAGAATTCTATTTATTGAAAATGCGTTATTAGGATCGCTGGCCACCTTTCTAGGGGTTGGCTTAGGAATTTTGGGAACAAAGCTATTATTGCTTGTTGCTCAGAATGTAATGCATCTCAATCGCGGATTGTCTTTTATGGTTCCATTGACTAGTTTGGGATTAACAATCGGCGTGTATCTTTTGATGTTCCTGCTGATCTCATTTTTTAGTACGCGTGCTTTACAAGGGGAAAAGATCATATCATTGATCAAAGAAAACGAGAAGCCCAGGCCGGAGCCTGTGAGTCGTCGGATCTATGCATTCCTTGGGGTGCTTTTGCTCTTTGTCGGCTACGGATGTGTGTTTTATTTTTCTTTCAAAGCTGACGGTTTTTTGATTCTTTTATTAGGCGTTTTGTTGACGGTAGCAGGCACGATCTTGTCCTTCTATCAGTTTAGTGTTTACTTATTGAAACAACTTAAAAGAAGTCCTTCTTTTTTACAAGGAACACGCTTGTTAACGATTAGTGAATGGATTTTTCGTATGCGGGACAATGCGGCAATGTACAGTCTGATCGCCATTAGTACATCAGTGGCTTTTGTAGGAATAGCAGTAATGATGGCGATTGGCAACACTTCGTTTTCTTCGATTCAAGGAATTAGTGTAGCGTATGTTTTTTCGGAATACGAAAAAGATGAAATAGGTAAAACGAAGGCGTTTGAAGTGAAAGAAAAATTGGAAGCGCAAGGCTATCATCCGGTTATGGAACAAGTGGATCTCATTGAGACCTACACAAATCTTGAAAATCCAGCGATTGCTACTGATCCATATTACATGAACAATGCATTTTCATTGATGAGAGAAAGTGATTATCGCAAATTGATGAGCCAAATCGGAGAAAAAGCTGAACCTGTTATGGATGATCAAGTGCTTGAACTTAGCAGCAATTATTCAAGACGTAAAGAACTGTTGTCGGTTGACCAAAGCCAACGACAACATGTGTATCCGCTGGAAATTGGCGGAGATAGCGATTTTCAGCAAGATATGACGATCGTTCATAGTCCCTCAATGCTTTCGTTGAACTATTTTGGCCTTGGTGTTGTAACTGATCAAACTTTTGAGAAGTGGCAAAAAGAAATTGGTGATTCTGAAGATTCGGGAGGATTTGTTTGGTTAGATTACCCCGAGTGGGCAGACGATCCTACGTTAATTGATGGTATCAATCAGCAAATCGATCAAGAAAATAAAGAAACAGATGAAAAAGTATCCGCTATCTACGATGAATTAGGAGCAGACAAAGTCAACGAGATGTCCGATGAAGAGTGGTCAAAAGCACTTGAAGGCATTCCGTCTCATATTGGTTATCAATCAAAATACAAAGTTTTCCAGGAAACACGTCAAGGCAATGGTCTCATTTTAATGATCACTGTTTTACTGGGCTCCGTTTTCTTTATTTTCTCTGCATCAATCATCTATTTCCGCCTGTTTGCGGATCTTGACAAGGACGGCGCTTACCATCGCTCTTTGCATGTGCTTGGTGTTTCACCAAAAGAACGGCATAAAATTCTGCGTCATCAGCTACAAGTTATGTATTTTTTGCCAACTATCGTGGCAATGATTCATTTTGCTGTTGCGATGACCGCACTGCGTTTATTAGTTGAATTGCCCGTTTGGCAGTTCTATGGTGAAATCGTAGGTATTTACTTATTGTTCCAAGTTATTTTTTATATTTGTTGTCAACTACGTTATAATCAACAAATTGATCGCTATGCAGATCCAACAGAATAATCAGTCAGTCTTTTTACAAAACCTATCGCTTTGTTTGAGTGATAGGTTTTTTTCTGTGAAAAGCAGATGATTAATTTGAAAGTGAAGCCCTGCCTTGTGATATAACTCGCACAGTTCGTATGACTTGCTTCTGAATTTTCCGTAAATTATACTGGCGGTGACCTATTAACTATCAGGGAGGGATCACATGCTTTCAAAGATTGCAAAAGTACTTGTTGCTCTGTTGCTAACTATCCCCATTTTTACCGGTATGGAAATCGTATACGGAGAGACGGATGTGGGGGCAAACTTAATCACTGATGTATCCGTTGTCAATAGTCAGAATCAAGAAGTGACGACTTTAGATGAAGACGAATCTTTCAAAATTGATCTCAAATGGAGTCTCGAAGGATTAGGTGACTTAAAGGCCGGGGACAAAGCGACGATTATCCTCCCAGTAGAGATTGAAGGTGTCAATAATAGCTATGAACTGTATGATGAGAACGGTCATTTAGTAGTAAATCTCACCCAAGTTGGGAATCAGCTTACTTTTGTATTTACTGAGTTTGTTGAGCAGAACAACAATGTGCATGGAGATTTTTACTTTTGGACAAAATTTAGTGAAGACATTACCGTCGATCAGATCAATCAACTCGATTTTGAAACAGTTAATGGAATTAAGACAATTCCTTTATTTATTCGAGGGGTTGAGGATACTGGAACAGGTGCATTACTTACGAAACAAGGGCTTTATCTAGGCACACAAGAACCCAAACGAACGATTGATTGGCGTATTTATATCAATTCTTATGATACGAATAAGGTTTCAATTAAAAATGGGAGATTCATTGATACTCTTGGACCCCATCAAGCATTGATCAGCACCACGGCACGAGTGGTGTAAGGTCCAAGCGTAACTAATCCCACTTATGTTGACCAAGTCCCAATTACGCTTAATTCAGACGGCACTTTTGAAATTCCTTTGCGGGATACGAGTGAGAGAATCTATATCACCTATAAAACAGAAACTGATGGGTCTTTGGAGCAATATACAAACAAGGGAACCATTCAAGCATTGATCAATGATTCAGCAGCAGTCCACACAACTACTGGCTACACGCCGAAATATGGAGGCGGGGGCAGTGGTACCGGAGAAACGAGCACTTCAAGCGAAAGCACGACCGAAAGCAGTGAAAGTACAACAAGTAGCACAAGTAGTGAAAGTACGACCGCAAGCAGTGAGAGTACAATGAGTAGCACAAGTAACGAAAGTACGACCAATAGTTAAGTAGCGAGAGTGCGACTTCCAACAGTAATGGTAATAGCGTGGACAACTCTTCATTATCCGCTCCTAAAGTAAGTCAGAGTGGGGCACCGCCAAAGAATGGAGGGAATCCTCAATTACCGCAAACCGGAATGACCAATGATAAATGGATGATTCTCGGGGGCATGCTTTTGATTTCTTACGTTATCTATAAACGAAAATAAAAAGAAAAAATGAATTGGAGATTGGATGAACGTGTGAATGTATCGTTTCAAATCTAATATCCTTACAGATTTAAAAGGCTGAACATAAGAAGAGACAAAATATTGATCTAGTTAGTGGTAGTTTGCTGCTGGATTTTTCGAAGAATTCGCTGCGACTTTTTGTCTTTCTTGTGTCAGTCTTTTTTGGTTGTTTTCTGAAAAATGCCAATTTCCACCTGATTCTGTCTTTTTTTTGGCGCGTGGTTAACTAAAAAAACTACTATAATCTCATTATCAAGTTAACCTGAAATAGATTTAGGAAGTGAGCAAATGAATAAAATCCCCTTGTTGATTGCCTTTTTTATTATTTTACTTATTGTTTTCTTTAAAATAGATAGTTTGGCAAATGAACGAGCTCCCGGTAAACTATCTTTGACTTTACGAACGAACCGTATCATTTATGATGAGCAGTCAAAGTGGATCACGATACCTATTCGTCCGAATAAAACACGATCAGCCAAATCGGTTCGAGCAGTGTTAACTTATGGTTGGGATGGTAAGGGTACTGAGAAAAAGGTCATTGGTGAAACGACTTTAACGAATGTAGAATGGGTTTCCGGTATTGAGAATTTTTTAAGAATTCGTGGAGATTTACCAATGTCTGAGATCAAGTGTAAAAACAAAGTGGATTTAGTGATTGTTTACGATGGTGACGTTACAACTATAGAGAATTTAAAGCCAAGTAAATGGAGTATTGTTGATCTACCGTCTTCTTCTGAGAGTTCCAGCATTGACACTAGTATACTTAAGGAGACGAGCAATCCCAATAGTCTTTCCTCATACGATAATAATGATGAAAATTAATTGTGGCAGGACAAACACTCAGAACAGAAAAAGACATTTAAGAAGTTCATTTAATATTGTAAATAAAAAAGCGGTCGCTGCTGATAATGAAGTAAATAAAGAATAGTCAGATTGGCATGTAAACTCTCCTGAGAGATTGTCGCAAAAAGGCAGAACAAGCAAAATGATTGGAAATTTCTTCCCCAGAAATGAACAGTTACAATTTATTCGGCTCAACAAATCGCAAGATTTGTTGAGCTGATATTTTTTAATAAAAGACTTTGACGGGTAGTTTGACAATCGTTCCTTTGAAGTGGTATGATCGCAAAACATTCACTAACTTACAATATTGTAAGATCTTTTTAGTTGTCCAGATGAAATCAAACTTAAATGAAGGCAAAGTTTGAATAACTATTTAAGCGAGGGTCAATCAGTGTTTCATGTATTATTTGACACAACAGAAAAACAAATCAACCAGTTTCTCACCTATTGTTATGAAAGGAATCAAACAATTTATTCAACCAAAGAGCTGATGGCTGTGTTTAACTATAAAACTAGCAAGCTATTGTCTGTTATTCAACAGGTAGAATTATTTCAGGAGCAATATTCTGAGTATACGGTTAATTATCAATCAGAATCAAAAACTATCAAGATAGAATTTTCACCTAGATTTCTGCTAAGCAAAGTTTATGCAATCTTGGTGGAAAGAACTGTCGGATTTACCTTTCTTGATTTGTTGTTTAAGGGAAAGTACCACTCATTAGAGCAATTAAGCCAAGAGACATATAGCAGTTTACGGACGATTCAAAGAAAATTGACTGAATTGAATCAAGTGTTAGCAAATTATCATTTATCATACAGTTTAAGAAAAGGAAATCCACTTGAAGGAAAAGAGTACTACATACGTTATTTTTATCATGTCATGTATTGGCAGTTGTTTGATGAAACGGACTCAGATCTTTTAGCAACGATAAGGGACAAGCAAACTATTGCTACTCAAATTGAGCGTCACGCTCCTTACATGCGAAAAATTGATTGCAATAAATTTTTATCTCTGCTGGCTATTTCATTGCAGCGAATCAAACAGCGACATTTTATCGTAGAAATTCCTGATGAAATAACGACTTTCGAGCATCCATTGATGACTAAAAGAAAGTTCACCGAATGCATACTGGCACCTTTTTTTCAGGCAAATGTTTACGCTGTGAGTGATCTCACGGACGAAGAAATCAGTTTTCTTTATTTTATGTTTGCAGTAATGAATACATATTTGGAAGAGGATCTGACTGAAATCCATCAGGATTGGTTTGATAATGAGCAGTATTCGACTGAGGAGATCATTATTGACAAACTGTCTGCATACTTTGATTTGGCACTCACTTCGAAAGAAAAAAATTATTTATTGGTCAACTTACTCATGATTCATTCCTACTCATCAGTTTTTGGAACAGAACATAAAATAGATGGGTTTGGAAAACAAACGAGGGAAAGTGAGCTTGAAGCTTATTTCCCAGTCATGTACCCAACGATGAGACGATTTTTGATCGCAATAAAAAGAGAAATCCCTCCACTTGTCGGGTTTGCAAAGAAGAATGATCGTCTTATCTTTCAATACTGCATGCTCGTTCGAACAGTCTTTATTAAATATGAGCGTCCAGTAACTTTTTCTATTCAATCGAAATTTGGCAAGACACAAGAATTATGGATCAAAAATCGATTGTTGAACACCTCCCATCGAGCAATCCAGCATGTTCCTTCAGTTGATGAACCAGATATTCTAATCAGTGATTACCCAATCTATCGCCAGCTAGGGGCAAACAAACAAATGGAGATTTTTTATTGGAATGGTCAGCCCACCAGCAGTGACTGGGAACGTTTGAAAGAAAAGATTCATAAAATTCGGAGCGAAAAGCATAAACAGGTTTTTGACAGCCTAAGTTTCCATCAGTTTTCCTAGCAGCAGATGAATTATTCACATTTCGGAGAAAACACCTCTTTATAAATTTATATGTTCAGTCCAATTCCATCATTTGTTAAATGACAATTTGATTTCTACTACGTTTATTTTTTATTAAATCATGTCATTAATTTAAAATCCCAATTTGATGAAGCTGGCTCGTATTCTTTGAAGTTCATTCGGAAGTAAGAAGACCAAATTGAAAAGATCATTCTTTTTCCTGTTGACTTTTTAATACTCTAGTGGGATGGTAGTAATAACTATTATCATGAAAGTAAAAAAATAGCGAATAGGAAGTAGGGATGAAATGACAGAAATACTAACACTGAAAAATGTATCGAAACTGATTGGAACCAAGCAAATCATTGATAATGCTTCTTTCTCAGTGGAACAAGGGCAAGTGGTCGGGTTATTAGGACCGAATGGTGCGGGTAAGACGACGATTATTCGAATGATCGTTGGCTTAATGAAGCACAATAAAGGCTCAATTACGATCATGGGGAATTCCCTAGAAACGTCTTTTAAAGCAGCCATTGCCTCGGTAGGAGCGATTGTAGAAAATCCTGAGTTCTACAATTATCTGACTGGTTACGAAAATTTGATGCAATACCAGCGCATGGCGAAGACAAAAATGACGGCAGTTGAGATGGATGACTTGATTCGCCAAGTTCATTTAGAAGAATATATCAATCAAAAAGTCAAAACGTATTCACTAGGGATGCGCCAACGATTGGGTGTGGCACAGGCATTAATCCATCGTCCTACTCTCTTAGTATTAGATGAGCCAATGAACGGACTTGACCCAAAGGGTATGAGAGAGTTTCGGGAAATGATTCTCATGTTAAGAGAACAGGGTGTTTCTGTTTTAGTATCGAGTCACCAATTAAGTGATATCGAACAGATTGCAGATCATCTGATCGTTGTCCAAAAAGGGAAAGTGACCCATCAAGTCGCGATGGATACCTTGAAGGCAGAAAAAAGCCTACTGATCATCAAAACAGATGACGATCAGGAAGCATTAAATGTCTTGAAGACTAAATTCCAAATCGATGGGCTTGCTTTGACGGATGGATTACAGATTTCACTTGAAACGGATAATCGTTCTGAGATCGCTGCTGCCCTCGTTAATGCAGGGATTGGTTTAAAGGAAATGAAATTGCAGCAATCTTCGTTGGAAGAAACATTTTTGGCTTGGACGGAAGAGGGAGGGCTCTAGAATGAGGACACTAATAAAAAATGAATGGATCAAAGTCACGAAAAAAAAGTCCACATGGATCATGTTGGGACTTTTGGTGGTTTTAACATTCGGACTCACCTATGTGGTCCGCTTAGGCTCGCCTGATACTAAAGCCAACGATCTATTTATTTTTCTAAGCGACATGACGTCATTTTTGAATTTATTTGTTGTTATTGTGGCAGCTTCAGCGGTAGCAGAAGAATTTAGTCGAGGGACCATCAAGTTTTTGTTGATTCGGCCATTTTCAAGAAGTCAGATATTAGCCGCAAAAGCCATCAACACACTCTTATTTGCTTTGCTTGGCACACTGGTTTTATTTCTAAGCAGTTTTCTTGCCAGCAATTTGTTTTTGGTATCTGAATCTCCCTTCACATCAACGGATTATAATCAATTGCCAGCTATAGTTGTGGCTCTTGTCTATGCAGCAACGAATTTACTGTTGATTGTATTTTATATGACCATGACTCTGTTCATCTCTGCCGTCATTCGCTCTCAAAGTATGGCAGTGGGATTAGGAGTAGCTGTGTTGTTCGGGAGCAGCATCATCAACTCCATCATGCTTTTTGCGATAGAAAAATATCCTTGGTTGAAGTGGAATCCATTTAATTTTATGAATATCAAAGATACGGTTCCCACATTATTGCATCAAACGGATATGCAAAATGCAATAATTGATCCGGGTTTGAATTATTGGGAAATGACGATTGGACTTTTGTTATACAGCTTATTGATCTACTTTTTGACAAACTGGTTGTTCAACAAACGAGATGTGGCATTAAGCTGATATATAGAGGGAATGTTTTTGGAGAAATCCTGCTTTCTCTCTTTCTTTTTGTATTTTTTTCTAGTAAAATGATTCATTGAGAGTACAAGAGAAAGGAGAGATTTCAAATGGTTAGTTTAGGAATTGTAATCGTGATCGCTGTTATCGCGGTATTATTAGGCGCTGTCGGCGGCTTCTTTTTGGCGCGTAAATATATGCAAGATTATCTGAAGAAAAATCCTCCCGTTAATGAGGATATGTTGCGTTCGATGATGATGTCAATGGGCCAAAAGCCTTCTGAGAAGAAGATTCGGCAAATGATGCAACAAATGAAAAACCAAAAATAGGTTTTTTAGCGCAAAAAGCGGGCTGATCCCATCAGCTCGCTTTTTGTTGCGAGTCACTGTGATTGACCGCGTCAGCGAGGCATGCAAGTTCATCTTAGTGCTTTTCGCTTAGAAGAACTGTAAGCGAAGCAGAGCGTAGATAAGCAAATGAGGAGGAATACCTCGTGTTGCGAGTCACTGCGATTGACCGCGTCAGCGAGGCATGCAAGTTCATCTTAGTGATTTTCCCTTAGAAGAACTGTAAGCGAAGCGTAGATGAGCAAATGAATTGTGCCTATCGTTGGGTAGGTAACAAAACGTGTTTCGCGAGGAATTGAAATGTAACTACATCGGAAGGTCAGTCATTGCCAAAATAGTCCGAAAATTTCGATGATTCAAATCGTAGCCAACAGGAGTGAATAATAGGAGGGTGTTATGTCGATTTTTAGAAAGTTAGGTTGGTTTTTTAGACAAGAAAGGAAACATTATTATATAGGAGTAGCCGCATTGGTTTTGGTGGCTCTCGTTCAATTAGCGCCACCCAAAGTGATTGGAATCATTATTGATGAGATCGCAGAAAAAGAGATTTCGATAGAAACGATTTTATTTTGGATAGGTATTTTGCTTGCCGCTGCATTAGCACAATATATTTTTCGTTTTGTCTGGCGGATAAATATTTGGGGGAGTGCTGCACGCTTGGAAAAAAGCTTACGTCGTCAATTATTCGATCACTTCACCAAAATGGATCATCTTTTCTATCAAAAACATCGAACTGGAGATTTGATGGCCCATGCCACCAATGATTTGAACGCCATTCAAAACGTTGCTGGGGCGGGTATTTTAACCTTTGCGGATTCGTTTATCTCTGGAGGAGCAACGATCATCGCCATGATCCTTTTTATCGATTGGCGTCTGACCTTGATTGCGTTGATTCCTTTGCCATTTCTTGCGGTCATGGCTAGAGTGTTAGGCAGCAAACTACATGATGCTTTTCGTGATTCGCAAGAAGCTTTTTCAGCGATTAATGACAAAGCACAAGAAAGTATTACTGGGATAAAAGTCATCAAAACGTTTGGACAAGAGACAGAAGATATTCAAGATTTTCAAGCCAAAATTGATGATGCCATCATCAAGAACCGTAAAGTCAATTTTTTAGATGCACTTTTTGATCCTTTCATTACATTGATTATCGGTGTCTCATATGTCTTAACGATTATTGTGGGTGGTCGTTTTGTCATGTCAGGAGAGATATCGATTGGCCAATTGGTTTCATTTATTAGTTATATTGGTATGCTGGTTTGGCCTATGTTCGCCATTGGCCGTCTGTTCAATGTTTTAGAACGAGGGAATGCCAGCTATGATCGGGTATCTGAATTGCTGGGGGAAAGAACCCATATTGTTGAAAAAAAACACGCGATCCAAGAGCCGGCTCAAGGTAAAATTGAAGTGGCGTTAGACGCTTTTCGCTATCATGATGCCGAAGAAATCACGCTGCAACAGATAGCATTTACCTTACATGAAGGACAGACATTAGGAATCGTTGGCAAAACCGGTGCAGGTAAAACCTCCATTTTGAAGTTGCTGATGCGGGAATATGATCATTATGAGGGTGACATTCTTTTTGGCGGGCACAGCATCAAAGATTATACTTTGAATGCGTTATTGGGCTCTATCGGGTATGTTCCCCAAGATCACTTTCTTTTTTCCATGTCGATTCGAGACAATATCCGTTTTGCGGTACCCCAAGCACCACAAGAAGCGGTTGAAGCGGCTGCTGATTTGGCGTCAATCAATGATGACATCAAAGCATTGCCAGAAGGATACGAAACAATGGTCGGTGAACGAGGGGTCTCATTATCTGGCGGGCAGAAACAGCGGTTGTCCATCGCACGGGCATTGATTGTTGATCCAGAATTACTGATCTTAGATGATGCCTTGTCAGCTGTCGATGCCAAAACAGAAGAAGATATTTTGCACAAATTGCGAGACTATCGAAAAGACAAAACAACGATTATTTCTGCGCATCGGCTAAGTAGTGTGAAGCATGCCGAAGAGATCTTAGTTATCGATGAAGGAAGAATCATCGAGCGAGGGACCCACGAAGCCCTGTTAGCCAAAAATGGCTGGTACAAAAAAATGTGGGACAAGCAACAACTGGAAGCCAAAATTGAAGGGAGTGAAGTATAATGGAACGTCAAGAATCTGAATGGTCAAAATCAATTCCATTTAAAGAGCAAAAATTGATCATCAAGCGGATGTTACAATTTGCAAAACCCTTCAAGAAGACATTTTTTGCAGCCATTTTCTTTGCTTTTCTCTTATCAATCGTCAACATTCTCCTGCCTAGAATTCTGCAGACATTCATGGATAACTATCTGACACAACAGTCAGCAACCAATCAAATCATCTATTTCTTTGCGGGTCTCTATTTCTTTGGGGTAGTCATCAAAGCAGTCATCTGGTTTTTTCAATGGTTTCTATACTCGATGGCTTCCTTGCAGACGTATCAATATGTGCGGACCAAGTTATTCGAGAAGCTGCATAGTTTAGGTATGCGGTATTTTGATCAGACTCCAGCAGGTTCGATTGTGTCGCGGGTCAGCAATGATACCGAAACATTGTATGAATTCTGGTATGTGTTTTTGATGGTTTTGACTGGTATTTTTGCAGTCCTATCTTCTTTTGCCGCCATGTTTCAGATCAACGTAAAAATTGCTTTATTGAATCTGATTTTCTTACCTATCTTGATGATCGTCATCTGGTATTATCAAAAATTCAGCTCCCGAATCTATCGTCAAATGCGAGAAAAATTAAGTCAATTGAATACGAAATTGAACGAGTCGATCTCGGGAATGCAGATTATCCAGCAGTTCCGACAAGAAGCACGTCTGAACCGAGAATTTGAGGAAACGAATGATGAATACCTCAAGACAAGGTATGCAATGATTCGTACTAATTCGTTGCTATTATCGCCGATCATCAATTTTCTCTATGCGATTGCAGTTGCGATGTCATTAACGTTGTTTGGGTTTGATGCTTTGCATTCTCCGATTGAAGTGGGGTTGATTTATGCTTTTACCACCTATGTCCAAGGCTTCTTCAATCCTATGACACAGATGATGGATTTTCTCAGCGTCTTTACTGATGGCATGGTGGCTGGTAGCCGTATTCTTAAAATCATGGATAATGAAGAATTTACCCCACAACAACATCCGGATGCGAATCAAGTCATTGAACAAGGAAAGATTGAATTTCGTAATGTCAGTTTTTCTTATGATGGAGAAAATCATGTATTGAAGAATATTTCCTTTACTGCTTATCCAGGAGAAACCGTCGCTTTGGTGGGACACACTGGTAGCGGCAAAAGCTCGATCATTAATGTTTTAATGCGCTTTTACGAATTTGGTGAGGGACAAATTTTGATTGACGATCATGATATTCGCGATTTTACGATCGAAGAATTACGAAAAAAAGTCGGTTTGTTTTTACAAGATGCTTTCATGTTCTATGGAGATATTTCTGACAATATTCGTTTATTGAACCCAGAAATCAGCGAAGAACAAATCCGAGCAGCAGCGAAATTTGTGCAAGCAGATAAATTTATCGAAAAACTGGAGGGCACTTATCATGCCAAAGTGATTGAACGGGGCGCTAGCTACTCCAGCGGGCAACGACAGTTGATCTCATTTGCTAGAACGATGGTGACTGATCCTAAAATCCTCGTTTTAGATGAAGCTACTGCCAATATCGACACCGAAACAGAAGGATTGATCCAGGAAGGGTTGGCGAATATGCGACAAGGGAGAACTACGATTGCCATCGCCCACCGATTATCCACGATTCGGGATGCTGAATTGATTTTAGTTTTAGATAAAGGACGTATCGTCGAACGAGGAAACCATGATTCATTGTTAAAACAGCAAGGCCTTTATGCAGATATGTATAAATTACAGTCCAGTGACGTGTGATTAGTCGGGAATATTTTTTGCTGTTTCCTTCCAGTGGACACTAACTAATTACTAGAATTCCATGTATCCATCACTCCATCACTTTGTTGGTGTTGGCTTGGGAGCGGGTATGTGGGGTTCTTGTTTTTCATCGATTCATTTTATAAAAGGAATCAGGAGGAAGTAAAATAACGAATCCTTTTTTCGGTCAATGTATTGATAGCGTTTTCTCTGTTTGCTATCATAAGGATAAGTTAATCATTCGTATGGATAGTGATTGTTGAAAAAACAAGCTAAACCTGATGAAAGTAAGGCTATTTGGTCTGCTCTCATTAGGTTTTTTTTCTGGAAAAAAGGAGTATGGATCAAAATTGATTTGAATGGCTATCTCGTATAAAAATAGGTTAGTACGTCAATAATCAAGTGGGGGTAAAACATGAAAATCAGTAAAGTGTTAAACAATAATGTCGTGATAACTACTGATGAAAAACAAAACGAAATTATTGTGATGGGAAGAGGGATCGCATTCAAGAAAAAAGTTGGTGACGATATCAGTGATCAAACGATCGATAAAGTATATCGTTTAGAAAATCGTACAATTGCTTCCCAATTTCAGGAATTATTGGCCGACTTGCCATTAGAATATTTGGAACTTTCGAACCAAGTAATCGAATATGCAAGAGAAGAGTTGTCCTCACCGATCAACGATTCGATCTATATTTCTTTACCTGATCATTTACATAGTGCAATCGAGCGTGCCAAAAAAGGGATCGTTGTCAAAAATGTTCTTCTCTGGGACATCAAGCGATTTTTTCCAGATGAATTCAAAATCGGAAAACGAACGATTGAAAAAATTAGTGAGCGCTATGGGATTGAGTTGCCGGAAGATGAAGCGGGTTTCATTGCACTGCATTTGGTAAACGCTCAAACAGAAAACAATGATCAAAGCAATCTTTATGAATTGACGAAAACAATGCAAGATATCATCAATATCGTCAAATACTATTTTAAAACAACTTTCGATGAAGAATCGGTTTATTTTTATTGTTTTACTACGCATTTGCGTTTTTTTGTTTCCCGCATGCAGAACCACTCTACCCATGCGGAAGAGACTGACGATGAGCTCCTTGAGATGGTAAAGATAAAATATCGCAACGCCTATCAATGTGTGCAAAAAATCAAATCATTTCTGGTAACGAATTATCGTTACGATATGTCCAATGATGAAAGTTTGTATTTAACGATTCATATTGCGCGATTGGTGCAAAAGAATCGCTAACCATAAAAGAAAGGAGGTCATCCCAGAATAAACTGGGGAATAGTAAAGCATTTTTTGGATAGTGACATTCAGTTGGCTAAACCTTCAATCAAACAAAAATTGGAGGAAACAAAAATGGGAAAATATCATGAATTAGCAGAAAAAATCGTGGCAAATGTGGGCGGAAAAGAAAATATCAATAGTTTGACCCACTGTATCACTCGGCTGCGGTTTAAATTGAAAGACGAAGGAATCGCGAACGATGACATCTTGAAAAATATGGATGGGGTCGTAACAGTGATGAAAAGTGGCGGTCAATACCAAGTAGTTATCGGTAATCATGTGCCAGATGTCTATGCAGAAGTAGTGGATGTTGCGGGGATCAGTGAAAACAGTGAAGAAGAAAGTTCCGGAGGGAATATTTTCAATCGTCTGATCGATATCCTCAGCGGTTGTTTCCAGCCTTTCTTAGGTGCGTTAGCAGCTGCCGGTATGATCAAAGGGTTTAATGCATTATTAGTCTTTTTGGGTACACAGGGTTGGTTCAACTATACAGCAGAATCAGGCACATATGTAATGTTGAATGCGATCGGTGATGCAATATTTATGTTTATGCCGGTTATTTTAGGTTATACTTCTGCAAAAAAATTCCGTTTGAATCCGATGGTCGGTATCGTTATTGGAGCCGCTCTATGCTACCCAACGATTCAAGGCACTGCGCTGCAAACAGCCTTTACCGCAGTTGCCGGAGAAGGAGCAGCAGCACCTTATAGCTTACTTGGACAATCTGCCTATCAAACTTTCTTAGGTATTCCATGGGTAGGGGCAACCTATACAAGTAGTGTCGTACCAGTCATTTTCATTATTGCATTTGCTGCACAGATTCAAAAACTTGCTAAAAAAGTGATTCCAAGTGTCGTGCAAACTTTCTTGGTACCATTTTTCGTCTTACTGATTGCTTTACCTGTTGGGTTCTTGATCATTGGTCCAATCATCAGCATGTTGACAGATCTCTTGAGTGCCGGATTCCAAGCGCTAATGGACTTCTCGCCAGCGGTTTATGGATTGATTCTAGGATTCTTCTGGCAAGTATTGGTTATCTTCGGCTTACACTGGTCGGTTGTGCCACTAGCGATCATGCAAGTTACGCAACAAGGATTCAGCCAAGTGTTGACAGGTTCCTTCGGAGCTAGCTTTGCTCAAACAGCAGTTGTCGTTGCCATGTATTTCAAATTAAGAGACAAAAAGATGAAAGCATTATGTCCGCCAGCGATCATTTCTGGTATCTTTGGTGTAACTGAACCAGCTATTTATGGGATCACTCTTCCTAAAAAGACTCCTTTCATATATTCTATGATCGGTGGTGCTGTCGGTGGACTGTTCTTAATGGTCAATGGTGTAACGGGCTACACGATGGGCGGACTTGGTATTTTCGGGATCTTTAACTTCATCACACCGGATGGAGATGCGAGTGGCATGTGGACTTCACTGATTGCTATCGCCATCTCTGCAGCGATTGGTTTTGGTTTGACGATGGCATTCTGGAAAGAAAATACAGTAGTCGAAGAAATTGCTGAAGGCGAACCTACAATGTCTGTACGTAAAGAAATCATTAGTTCTCCTATCGAAGGAACGGTTGCACCTTTAAGCAGTGCCAAAGATGAAGCTTTTGCCCAAGGAATCTTAGGTAAAGGAATCTTGATCCATCCTACAAAAGGGGAAGTCGTTGCTCCATTTGATGGTACCGTTATGACATTGTTCCCAACGAAACACGCCATCGGGTTGATCTCAGATAACGGATTGGAATTGTTGATCCATATCGGTTTAGATACCGTTCAACTCAATGGGCAATACTTCGAAGCGCATGTCAAGCAAGGAGATAGAGTAACTCGAGGTCAAAAATTGATTACCTTTGACAAAGATGCGCTGATCAAAGCTGGTTTCAACATTGAGACCCCTGTTTTGGTAACAAATTCTGCTGATTACTTAGATATTATTGAATCAGATAAAAATGAAGTTGCTTGTTCAGATGATTTGATCACAGCTCTCGTTTAGCAAAAACTTTCTAAAAAGAGCTATATATGCATAAAAGCGATCGGCCATGTGGGGCGATCGCTTTTTGTCAGCCGTTTAATTCGGAAACAGAGAGTCTTTGTATTGAAGATTTTTATCGTAGGTTGGTTCAGCGATAATCGTTGAGGAAGTAGGACGTTTGTCATAAGCCATGCCAATATCGATCAAATGCTGAAGATTTTTTTCATAATGTTCCGAAAAGACGATTCCATACAGCACATCCAGTAGGTAGCAAACGGACGTATTAATTGTGAAATTTGCGATCTTTGAGTAAAGCCTTTCTCGGGTTGTGATATTTAAGACACAATCACTTAATTTTGCCAATGCGTTCTCGCCAATACTAGTCATTCCAATAATTGAAACTTGACGTTCGGCAAGAATTTTACCGATTTCTTTGATCATCTTGTTTTCACCAGTATAAGAAATCAAGATGGCTGTCGTATCAGAAGTACAGTTGGATGCTTCATAAGCACTTTCGCCAAAAGTGTCACAAACATGGATGTTTTTTCCTAAACGCCGCATCTTCAAAACAAAGTCTTGAGAAATCAAGGTATTGGCATTACTTGCGAAAATCTTGATATGGCTGGCATTGAGTAGCGATTGTTTCGCTTTTTGCAGTTCATCGTGATGGATCAAGGAAAGCGTATCTTCAATTGTTGTTTGTTCGAGTTTCGCTAACTTTTTGGCGATCGTCATAATGCCGTCATGGGAGGAAAAGGGAAAGTTGGCATCAACATCTGTAAAATGACTGCTCATATAGGTTTGCTCTTCCAAAAAGGCTGTCTTTAAGTCGAGCCAACCGTTGAAGCCTAATTTTTTGGCGATCCGAATAAAAGTAGAAGGATGAACGTAGGTTTTTTCAGACAATTCCTTGATGGTTTGATCAGCCATCGCAGTTGGATTGGCTAATAAAAAATCGATCAAAGATCGTTCAGCAGGGGCCAACTTGATTTGGTGCATTTTTTCTTGTAATAACATGGTATCCACATTCCTTTTTACATTTTTATATAGTTGTTTGTAAATAAAATTATCGGAAATTTTTCTTTTTTGAGTATTTGAATAATTGTCGATATAAATATTATCTGTCTCTTATACACATCTCCGAGCCCACGAGACAAGTAACGATCGCGTATTCCGTCTTCTGCGT
>NZ_JBDGBK010000031.1:0-33303 GCF_040910045.1 Enterococcus sp. RTP21361st1_A6_RTP21361_211029
AGATATGGACATAATTTTGTATTTACAATGAAACGTTTAGCAGAAACGCATTCTAGATTGACTGTTGTCAATGACCAATATGGACGTCCAACATGGACACGGACATTGGCTGAGTTTATGGTATATATTATTGAGAACGATGCTGATTATGGGGTCTATCATTTATCAAATGACAATAGCTGTTCTTGGTATGAATTTGCCAAAGAGATTCTTAAAGAAACTGAAGTTGAAGTTGTGCCAGTTACTTCAGATGAATATCCACAAAAAGCAAAACGACCACAATATTCAGTAATGGATCTTACAAAAGCTAAAAATACAGGTTTTGTGATTCCTACATGGGAAGAAGCACTGTCTGATATGGTTGCGTCTTTAGATAAACAAGAAAACTAGAAAAAGAGGGATTACGATGAAAGTTTCTGTTTTTGGTTTGGGATATGTAGGATTAGCAAATGCCTTATTATTGGCACAAAACGAAGAAGTGGTTGCTTATGATATTGTTGATGATAAGATTGACCAATTGAAAAAGAAAATATCGCCCCTTGAGGACAAAGAAATTCATGAATTTTTGGCTAGAACAGATTTGGCAATTGACTTTACCAAAGATTTTGATAGAGCCGTTACGTTTGGTGATGTTTTGATTATTGCTACACCGACAGACTACGATGAACATAAAAATTATTTTGACACGTCAACTGTGGAAACAGTCATCGAAAAAGCTTTGGAATTGCGACCAGAAGCCGTGTTTATTATCAAATCTACTGTGCCTGTTGGGTATACTTTAGATGTTCAGAAACGTTTTAATACAAAGAACATCTTGTTTTCACCAGAATTTTTACGAGAAGGGAAAGCATTATATGATAATTTGCATCCTTCACGTATTGTTGTGGGGGAACGCAGTGATCGAGCAAAAGACATTGCAGATATGTTTAAAAGAAATGCACGGGAAAATAATATTTCAGTGCTTTTAACGAATCCAACAGAAGCTGAAGCAATCAAATTGTTTTCGAATACGTACTTAGCATTACGGGTTGCCTACTTTAACGAGCTAGACACGTATGCAGAAGTAAGAGGACTAGATTCACGACAAATTATTGAAGGTGTTGGTTTAGACCCTAGGATTGGTTCCCACTATAATAATCCATCTTTCGGCTATGGTGGCTATTGTCTGCCTAAAGATACGAAACAATTGCTTGCTAACTATGATAAAGTTCCTAATAACATTATTCAGGCAATCGTAGATGCTAATACGACCCGTAAAGACTTCATTGCGGAACAAATCATTGATCGCCAGCCAAAAACTGTAGGAATCTATCGATTGACAATGAAAGCCCACTCAGACAATTTCCGCTATTCTTCTATTCAAGGAATTATGAAGCGTATCAAAGCTCATGGAATTAAAGTTGTTGTATACGAGCCTTCTTTAAAGGAGAAAACCTTCTATAACTCTGAAGTGATTGATGACTTTGACTCATTCAAAACTATTTCAGATGTGATTGTAGCAAACCGTATGGAAGATGCGCTACATGATGTAGAAGATAAAGTATACACAAGAGATTTGTTTGAAAGAGATTAAAACTTTGAGAAAAAGGAGGCCAAATTTCATTTGTTGAATGCGGCTTTCTTTTTTATTTTGAAGATCACTTTAAAAATTAAATTTTTTTCTCGATTCTTGAAATGATCCGGTAGAGGTTGAGAAAGACTTTAATGTCGAGTATACTTTTTAAGGATAGCTTTGAATAGTTTTACCGTAAAAAAGACTAGTGGAACTTTAAAGGAGAAAATGATGTTCGAGCGTAGAAATAGAATTTTATTGAAAGAATTAGTTAAAACAGATTTTAAATTAAGGTATCAAGGAAGCATCATGGGCTATGTATGGTCGGTATTAAAGCCATTAATGTTGTTTACAGTAATGTATGTGGTCTTTGTGCGTTTTCTAAAATTTGGGCAAGATGTACCACATTTTGAAGTTGCATTACTATTAGGAACCGTTTTGTGGAGCTTTTTTAGTGAAACGACAAATTTAGGAATGTCCTCAATCGTTACCCGAGGTGACTTACTTAGAAAATTAAGTTTTCCCACGCATATAATTGTGATTGCTGTATCGATCAATGCTTTGATTAATTTGGTGATTAGCTTAGTTATCGTCTTATTGTTCGCTCTTATCAATGGAGCAGATATTTCAATTTATGCTTTTTTAGCTCCGCTTCTTTTGATTGAATTATATGCCTTTTCTTTAGGTATTTCTTTTATTTTGGCAACTATCTATGTTCGCTTTAGAGATATTGGACCAATCTGGGAAGTTGTGCTACAAGCTGGATTCTACATCACACCGTTGATTTATCCAGTTACTTTGGTTATGAATATGGATGTTAGGATTGCAAAATTATTGATGATGAATCCGATGGCTCAAATTATTCAAGATATGCGACATATTTTAACAAGTCCAAGTAATATAACAGTCTGGCAACTAGTCAATACAAAGTTGATTGTCGCCATCCCATACATCCTGCCATGGATAGTTTTAGTTGCAGGATACCTGATTTTTAACAAAAATTCGAAAAAATTTGCGGAGATTATTTAATATGAATAATGAAATAGCGGTTAAAGTTGACCATATAGGAAAATCGTTTCGTCTTCCTACCGAAAGTACAACGAGTCTTAAAAGAACGATTGTTAATTACTTTAAGGGAATCAAGGGATATAACGAACAGAGAGTATTGAGAGATATTTCCTTTGAAGTGAACAAGGGAGACTTCTTTGGTATTGTAGGAAGAAATGGCAGTGGTAAATCAACACTATTAAAAATCATTTCCCAAATCTACACACCTGAGAAAGGATCTGTTGAAGTCAACGGAAAACTTGTATCTTTCATTGAGTTAGGTGTAGGTTTCAATCCGGAGCTCACAGGAAGAGAAAATGTTTATTTAAATGGAGCAATGCTAGGTTTTTCCGAAAAAGAAGTAGATGAAATGTATTCTGATATTGTTGAATTTGCTGAATTATCGGATTTCATGAATCAAAAGTTAAAGAACTATTCTAGTGGAATGCAAGTCCGACTGGCATTTTCTGTAGCTATACAGGCAAAAAGCGATATCCTAGTCTTAGATGAAGTATTAGCAGTCGGTGACGAAGCATTTCAAAGAAAATGTAATGACTATTTTATGAAAGCCAAAGATGAAAAAAAGACAATTATTCTAGTTACTCATTCAATGGAATCTGTTCGTAAATATTGTAATAAAGCTATGATGATTGATAAAGGCGAAGTAAAGATCATCGGTACCCCTGATGATGTGGCCAATCAATACTCATTAGATAATGTGACTCAGACTGGATCAGCGACAGTCATTGATAATCAAGATAAACAACAAAGTCCAATTACTGATAAGAAAGATGATGAAAACAGATTTATCAAGAATCTTAGAGTAAAATTATTGTCTGATGAATTGATTGAAGCTAACAACAGAAAAATTGAATTCGAAATCTCTTATGAAGTGATTGAGGAAATCAAAACGTATATTGCATTCTCTATGACAGATATTGATAGAAACATCTGGGTATATAATGATAACTCACTAGATTATATGACCGATGGTCTCGGAAAAAAGAAATTTCGCTATCAATGTACATTAAATGAACTTAATGGGTGTAAAATCCGGTTAGGTGTTTCAATTCGTGATGAATCAGATCAACCTTTTGCTTTCTCAGATAGTGAAAATTCCCCAATCATCATTATCTCACCTGAAATAAGTAAGTCTAAAAGTGAAAGGATTTCATCCAGTGGTTTGATAAAGAGAAATGGTCATTGGTACGCTGATTAACCAGTAAACAAAATTAGAAATTATAATGAGGGTGAATAAGATTTATGGTGCTAGTATCGGTTATTGTGACTTGCTATAATCATGAAAAATATATAGAGCAATGTTTAAATAGTGTCCTCTCACAGACATATTCAAATATCGAGTTGCTTATTATTAATGATGGATCAACAGATAATTCAGAGACAAAAATCAAGAATACGTTGAAAAATGCCCAAATAAAATATGAATATATATATCAGGAAAATAGTGGTGTATGTGTGACAAGAAATCGGGGCTTAGAATGGATGAAAGGGGATTATGTACTTTTCATTGATAGCGATAATTATTTGGATCTTGATTATATTGAAAAGATGGTTTTAGTAGCTGAACAAGATGGTGCGGATATTATTTATACAGATCTAATCAATGCAGCAACTCAGGAAGTATTTAAAAAAGCCATACCCTTTGAACTAAAATCATATTTATCAAATAACTTTATTGATAACTGTTCATTGATCAGAGCTTCTAAAATTAACGGTGTCCGATATGATATAAATTTAAACCGTAAAAAATTAGTCGATTACGATTTTATCATGAATCTTATATTGGTTAATAAAGCAAAACCTCAAAAATGTAATAATACTAAGTTAAATTATCGCGTGTTGTCAGATTCTATTTCTAGATCTGGAGATCATGGAACAGATAGATATTATTATGATGTTTATTTTTATATTTTAAAAAAACATGTTACTAGTTATCCAAAAGAAATATTTAATGCAGCCTATAAGAATGCGATGATATTAGAAGGACGTTTAAATGATCTAACACAACATTTAGCGGATCTAACTAAGCACGTGAACAACCAAAATAGCATGATCAATACATTAGAGACTGAAAAAGAAATATTGAATGCTGAGAAAGTAAAGCTAAACAGTGAAAAGACAAAAATTGAAGATGAATTGATTCAAGTGCAACAAAATAGTGAAAAAGAATTAGCTACTTTGAATCAAATCATTCAAACGTTAGAAAACGAAAAATGGGAGATTATTCATTCAAAATCTTATCGATTTGGTAACTTTTTTATTAAACCATTTAGCTATTTTTTAAGAGGAGTAAAAAATCCATCTCTTATCTTGAAAGCTGCTAAAAGAATAATGAGACATGTAAAAAAACAATATTCAAAAATTGTGACTCCTAAAACGTTGTTTTTTAAAGTAAAAAGGACTGTTCAGCGAAAAAAGAACAATTATCTGTCTCCTTCGAGAATGTTGATTTATGTAATCTATGAAGATCAAGAATTCTTGCAACAGTATAAATTGCTTTTCTTGAAAGAACTGAAAAAATTTTGCACAGATACATTGATCGTAGTAAATGGAAATCTTCCTCAAACAGATATTGATGAATTGCAGAAGATTGGGCGTGTAGAAGTAAGAAAGAATGTAGGGTATGATACAGCCGCATTTAGACATGGTATTTTGCTATTAGGAAAAGAAAAGTTAGCTCAATACGATGAGTTATTATTAGTGAATGATACAAACATTGGTCCTATTTATGATTTACAACCTTTTTTTCAGAAAATGGCTTCACGGGAACTCGATTTTTGGGGAATCTCTTATGGGGAAGAGTATACTGATTTTACGAGTCTAAATAAATACGGCTACATTCCGTTACATTTACAATCTTATTTTTTGGTAATCGAGAAATCTCTCCTTTCTTATCATGGATTTTATTCCTATTGGCAAGACCTTAATGACACGAATTCAAGAGACAAAGCTATCGGTATGCATGAAACGGTTTTCACTAAACACTTTTCGGATTTAGGATTTAAACATGGTGCGTTCACAGATAAAAATGAAGATAGTGCGATGTATATCCATCCTTTAGAAATGCTTAAGGAAGGTGTGCCAATTATTAAATATGCCGCCTTATCTAATTACACAGATGAAAAATTTGTTTGGCAAGGATTAAGTCGAAAGACTGAAATTCCCGAATTGATTAATTTTATTAAAGAAAAAACGGACTATCCTTCTGAAATAATCGTTCAATCAATAGAAGAAATAAAAAAAGCTGATGCTGAAAAATATATATTGGTAATAGACGGTGTTGAAAACGTTATTCCACAATTAACTAAATATAGAGTCGAAAATAAAATTGAGCAATTAAAAAATCTCAATTTTCGAGTTAAGTTAGTTGGTCTTTCTAAACTAAAATTAAGTGATGCAGAAAGAGCTAGCCATATTATCATCTATCGTGCTCCTTATAACGAGCTTTTAGTGAGCATGGTGAAACTTGCCAAAGAATATCATAAACCAGTTTTATATGATATAGATGATTTAGTAATCGATACTAAATATACAGATCAGCTATCATACGTACAAGGTCTATCTAGAATTGATAAACAAAACTATGATGCTGGAGTTATTAATTATGGTCGAATGTTAAGTTTATGTGATTTAGCTATAGCTTCAACTGATGATCTAAAAAGAGAACTAAAAAATTATAAACCTCAAGTGATTTTAAATAGAAATCTAGCAAATCAAGAGTTGTTGACGGTTTGTGAAGCAGTCTCAAAAATATCAGATGATCAATTTGTCCATATAGGCTATTTTTCAGGATCAATTACTCATAATGAAAATTTTGAAATGATTTTACCAGCTGTTTTAAATATCTTAGAGAAATATAAACAGACAAAATTACATTTGGTAGGTCATTTAGATATTCCAAAGGAATTAGCTGCATTTGAGAATCAAATCATTACTCATCCTTTTGTTGATTGGCGCGAACTACCTCAACTTGTTAAGAATGTGGATATAAATTTAGCACCTCTCGTAGATTCGGTTTTTAATAGAGCCAAATCTGAAATCAAGTGGTTAGAAGCAGCTCTATTGAAAGTACCTACAATTGCTAGTGACATTGGATCCTTTAAAGACATGATCATTGATGAAGAAACTGGCATTTTAGTAGAATCTAAAGATTTGTGGTTTGAAAAATTAGAACTTCTGGTAACCAATAAAGAGTTGAGAGAATTGATTTCTGACAATGCCTTTAATTATGTAATGAAGCATTGTACAACTTTACATCATAATGATGAGTTGACAGAGTATTTATCAAAAACAAATTTTTATTAATAATAAAATTAGCGTTAGGGATTTTATACTTAAAGGAGAAAAAATGAGAACAATTCTATTTGTTTCGCCAACCGGCACCTTGGATAATGGTGCGGAAATTTCTATAGTCAATTTAATGAAATATTTAGCTTCAAATGGATATAAAATTATCAATGTAGCTCCAGTTTATGGGGCAGTAACTGACAATACGTATTCAACCTTTTGTAAGGCTAACGGCATTGATTGCTATTTGATAAACAATCAAAGATGGTGGTGGGAAGATGCACCCGCACATTTATTTGGAACAGAAGAAGAGCGAGTAGCTTCTTTCAGGGACACGATTAAATGTATAACAGAATTAATCAACAATAACAACGTGGATGTTGTAGTGACAAATACAGTTAACATGTTCCAAGGAGCAATTGCAGCTGCAGTAGAATCTGTACCGCATATTTGGTTAGTACATGAATATCCTGAGAATGAATTTGCTTATTATAAGGATAAAATAGACTTTATTGATCAATTTTCTTCTGCTATTTTTTCGGTAACAGGTAATTTAAACAAAGAATTAAATAAAATTTTTAAAAATCGAGAAATTAAGTCCTTTGCTCCCTATACTGAATTGAAAAGCACCAATATTCAATCAGGAACCAAAAGGAGAATTATTTCTGTTGGTAGGATAACTAAGAGAAAAAATCAATTAGAGTTAATCAAAGCTTTCAAAGAATTAAATGAAAAAGACCTAGAGTTAGTTTTTATCGGTGGTTGGGATGAAGAGTATAAACACGAATGTGATGAATATATTAAAAAGCAAAAAATCTCTTCTATCACTTTTACTGGGAATAGTGATAATCCATGGAGCCTCGTTACAGATAAAGATATTTGTGTTTTTACATCAAGCTTAGAAACTTACGGATTAGTGTATGTAGAGGCTTTATTAAACGGTATACCTGTAATTATATCAGATAACCCAGGTCATCTATCTGCGTATAGTATGTTTAAGCAAGGTGAGATTTATCCCCTTGGTAACCTATCGTCTTTGAAGGACTCTATTGAGAAATTAATGCATAATTTTGAAAAAGAAAAACATCAAGCTGTGACGTTTATAGAAACTGCCCAAAAGAAATATCAAATAAAAAACGTATACTTAGAATTGATTGAAGAGATAAATGAACCTAGTTCTAATGATAATTCTATAAGACATTTAAAAAATTTATTGACAGTAAATGAAAAAAAAAGCAAATTAGCTAAATTAGAATTAAGAACAAGAAGTTTTATGCAAAGAGTAGCGTATAAATTGCATCTTAAATGAAAACAGTCTAAAAATAACTATTAAGCGTTGGGGAGTTGTAAAAATGGTCGTAAATAAAATCCGCGAACCACAAAGCATTTTTCTCATCTTAGCTACAATTTTTATAGGGATTTCTGCATTTTTAATGCCTATCAATAGAGTACCAGACGAGATGAGTCATGCGAGAATGGCATGGAGTTCGATATTTGCTAAAAATGATTCAAGTTTTGATTGGATGAACAGTGTTAGCAAGGATACAGAGATAAATAAAGTAGAATACAAAAAAATATTCACTGAAAAAATTGATTTGTCTCATGAAAAATTTCAGCCTAGTTTTGAAATAAAAAGAATCAGACATATACCGCAACTTATTGGAATGGTGTTAGGAAGTATTTTTTATCCTTCAATTGGAGTGATG
Source organism: Enterococcus sp. RTP21361st1_A6_RTP21361_211029 (assembly GCF_040910045.1). Classification (NCBI taxonomy): domain Bacteria; kingdom Bacillati; phylum Bacillota; class Bacilli; order Lactobacillales; family Enterococcaceae; genus Enterococcus; species Enterococcus sp. RTP21361st1_A6_RTP21361_211029. The sequence continues at coordinate 8,614 of NZ_JBDGBK010000031.1, forward strand.
GTAACTTTAGGCCGTTTATTTAATGCACTTTTTTACATTGGTAGTATGTTTTATATAATTAAAAAGACTTGTTATGGGAAGTGGTCCATGGTTTTATTGTCATTGCTTCCTATCATGGTTCAGCAAGCAGGGTCGTTGTCCTATGATGTTGCAAACTTTATTGTTATTCTGGGCTTTTTTGCTTTCTTAAGTATTTTAATTGAGAAGCCAAAAATCGATTTAAATAGAATATTTCAAATTGTATTGTTCGCAGTAGCATTTTATATAACTAAAGTTAATAATTTTCTATTTCTTTTGTTATTGTTACCTATCCGTTTTAATTTTACAGGTCAATTGGAGTTTTTAGAAAGCTTAAATCAATCAATAAGGAAACTACTGACTAAGTATAAGTTATGGGTAATAACGATTATATTGGTAGTAGGATTTATTGGTGCTTTTAAGATGCTTAATGGTGTAGATGGTATAAGAAACTTAATTTTAGTATTAATAAGAACATTATTTAACAATAATTTAAATGATCATTTGAATAGCATTTTAACTGTTGGAATGTTTGGTTATATAGGGTTATTTACTATTCAAATACCTCTCTGGATAATCTTCATAGACGTAGCATTATTAGCTTATGTTTCTGCGCTAGAGTCTAAAATCATTGTGAGTAAATGGTTTGGCATTTCAGCATTGGCGATTATTGTTATTCAAATTGTAGCAATTATAGCAGGTATGTATTATGCATGGACACCTCTAGTTTTAGGAGATAATGCAAAAATTTCAGTAGGGGCGCAAGGAAGGTATTTCACACCATTTCTAATTTTCTTGGTGCCATTTTTTATCTCTTTAAAAAAATATTTAAAAGTTGAAATGAGTCCAAAGTTTATTAGGTTGACTGTTATAGCAACTTTGTGCCTTAACTTTATTGTTTCACTGGGTCTTTTATTAGAAACTTATTGGCAATAAATGTTTGTATTGCTTGGTGAAAGTTTTATTTGAAATGATGGTTTTACACTATATATGTCTTGATAAATCACATTAGTTACTAAATCCAAAACGATTAGAACTGTCAAAAAGAACTAGGCACTCAGTTAAGAAAATTAAGGAGAATTTCCAAAAAATCTGGAGGTGGACAGCCAAGTCACAGTATATCTGGTTGGTGATGTAGTAAGGTTAAAACTCTTCAAATAAGTTCTTAGCGGAACAGTATCGATTCTACTAATTCTCATGAAAGAAATACTCCGGTTTTTCCTTTTTTGGTTCTTTGTTAATAACAAGTGATGAGTTATATAGAAATCAAATCTGAGACAGAATAAACTTCATTCTGTCTCAGATTTTTTGTTATTGACTTTAGTCAGTTTCGTTTGCTTAGCGTAAGAAACAAAAAAACGTGCGTTTCTACGTGTGGATGAAATAGCTTTAGCGATAAAAATCTCCTTTCGATATACTAATAATGGCTACCAACTGCATATCAGATCGAAAGGAGATTTTTTATGTCTAACGACGATAAAAGTTTAGCACATACGAGATGGAATTGTAAGTATCACATAGTATTCACCTCTAAGTATCGACGAAAAGTGATTTATGGAAAATTAAGAGTAAGTATTGGCCAGATAGTAAGAAAATTGTGAGGAATGAAAGACGTTGAAATCATTGAAGCTCATGCAATGCTTGACCATATTCAACTGTTAGTAAGAATACCGCCAAAGATTAGTATTTCTAGTTTTATGGGCTATTTAAAAGGACCAAGAGCAACCTTAATCCATGAAAAACATGCGATTTTGAAATATAAGTATGGGAATAAAAACTTTTAGTCCAAAGGATACTTCGTGAGTACAGTTGGGTTAAATCAAAAAACGATTGAAAAATATATTCGAGAACAAGAAGCAGATGATCGAATTAGAAATAGTATAAGTAAACAAGAGTATGTAGATCCATTTAAATAGTTAAAGAGAGATAGTGTTGTGAGTGGTTGGGGGGCATTTAAAAAGCCCCTTTTAAGAGGCTAGTTTTTAACTTCATGACTTTAGTAAACTCCACTCACTCAACGTTCTCAATTGGATCTAAAGACATAATAACATTAGGGCTGATAAATTATTTCTGATTCATCAGTCACATAAATGATAGAGCCAATTTTAGAGAAAGGCTATTTTATACTACGCGGAATGAGTTGGTTATTCATAATAAATAAGTTTTAGTATTTAAGCACAATATAACAGCTGTAATACAGGTTCAATTGTATAGAGTCTATTGAACCGAAAAAATCATAATTAATCAAAATCGTATAATCGCCAATTTGATATCAAAGTATTCAATTTGGTACCATAATTAGGATCTGTTGCATAAGTATTGGTTAGAGCTTTAGTGGCATCTTTAAAAGATGATGTATTTTCACGCCAAACACCTTGATATCGTAATGAATCCCAGCTGACACCATTTCGAATACGCTTAGTATATCCGAGAGCAGAATTTTGAAAGTCCTTATATTTTGAAAATTCTGCAACAACACTATAATAAATGCCTTTTTCTTCATCCCATTCTTGTGTTTCATATGGATATATTCCAATTGCGTCTTCATTATTACGGAATTTTAAGCCAAAATAATTTTGAGCATTTTTTGCTAATGCACTAGTCCCATAAGATGATTCTAAACATGCTTGGGCAAGCAAAACAGAAGGATATAATTTAAATTTTTGTCCAATCTCTCGGGCTGTCGAAATATGTTTATTAATAAAATCTGCTTGCTTTTGGGTAGTTCCTAAAGAAGGATCGGCCTTTACCATTCCATAAAAAGCAATATTTCCATTGCTGCTAGTTGGAGCAGGATGGTTTTTCGTTTGAATCATGATTTGAATAGCTTCCATTCGATAGGCTAATCCAAGACTTCCGCTAGGCTCATCATTTTGTGACCACTCAGTCCAACCTTTTTTTTGAATATGCGTTCGGTAATAAAGGTTATAAGTGTTTGCAAGCTCCCCTGTCAGATGAATTTGGATAGCTTCTAAACGCTTTGATTCACCTGAAGTACCTGCAAATTCGCCATTTGAGTGATAAGGTTGCCAGCCATAAGATTGAACATGCACCCGGTATTCCATACCACCACTTAATAAAGGGTCAGAAACAGCTAGTGAAATACCTTCAATACGTTTTGCGATACCTGTTGTTCCTCCAGAAACACTTAGGATTCCTGATGTCGATTTATTACCTTGTGACTGAATATGACTGGAGAGAGTTAATTTTGGCAAACTTGCATAAAAAGGATTGTCCTTTTTACCAGGTGCAGGTTTGTTTTTGTCAACAATAGATATTTGAAGAGCCTCAATTCTTTTAGCTATAGAAACAGTTCCCGCGGGCACACCATTAGATGCCCAATCCAGCCAACCTAATGTTTGAACATGTACTCGGTAGTAAATATCGTATTTTTTTGCAAGCTCATCGGATAGCTTTATTTTGATTGCTTCCAATCGTTTGCTTTGTCCTATAGATCCTGCAACTTCTCCATCTGAAACATAATCTTGCCACCCATAACTTTGAACATGTGCAGAATATTCAATTTTCCCTTCTGTAACAGATAATGATAGTGCTTCCAATCGTTTGCCTTCACCGGTTGTACCAGCAGATACGTCACTACTAGCAGGAATTTCTTGCCATCCATAACTTTGAATATGACTAGATAATTTTATAATTGGAATTGTGGTAGCTAAGTCTGCGATTTTACTATTATCAAGACTGCTATCCTCTATGATATATGTATCGCGTGACTCTGTTGTTCCAAGGCTTGAATCTTGAATTTCAAAATCAGTTGATTCAGTGGTCATGTCTTCGGATATTTGATTATTCGATGTACTATTTGTTGTTTCTGAATTAGGAACATCAAATGGTTGGCTAATACTGTCTTCGGAAAGTGTACTTTGCTGCTCATCAAAGTTATTTTCATTTTCGGCAAATACAGGCAAAGGTAAATTCGCACTTATAAAAAGGATAGAGAGAAGAAATATGCAACCTTTTTTTCTTTTCAGTTAAATCACCCCTAATATTTTTTTAATAATAACATAATTTTTGAGTAAACGTTACCTTTTTAATAGACATACAAATTATTAGCCGCCATGTCAAAGTAAAATCTCATTCATTAATCAGAGAAGCGGTAGTATTACAATAAGTGTAAAACTAATCTATCCTGTGGTAGTGATTCAGAAACTAACCTTTTGAAAAAAATTACTAGAAATAAAATCTTCTCAAAGAGATTATTTCTAGTAAATTAAACTACTAATTCTGATTCAATCAAAATTAATTTATACTTTTTATAAAATAGATTCAAGCGAAGTTGGGGCTTTTAAACTACGACCTAAGAGAGAGTATTAGTTCTTTACTTCGAGATCTGATCCTTGCATAATTTTCTGATTGTAATAAGAGGAATTTTTGCTAAGTTCATTTTTAAAGGTATCGATACCTAGTTGTTCCATAAGTGTTTTTTTATCAGAAAAAAGGTTTGTTCCTAGCCCTAACCTATTATCTTCTATTTCCACACCTAAAGAAGCGAGTGTTGTTGGGAAGAAATCCAATGTAGAAAAAGTTCTTTGTTGACTGTTTTCTGGAGATATTGGGGAGTTGAGAAACAAATTAAATACTGTTCGTTCATAACTCTCCTCAACTGAAGAAAAGAAATTTGAATCCATACTTAAGTGATCACCTGTTATTACAATAGTTGTATTGTCATAGAAACTTTGTTGTTGAACCCAGTTGATAAAGCGACCAATTAATTCATCAGAGTAGTGAATGACGTTTCTATATTGATTATCAAATAGGATTGGGGTGTTAGCAGTCATAAAACCATCAGGGAAGTGCGTGTCAGCAGTCAAAAGCGTAACATTGAATGGTTGCTTAGAAGAAGCCATTTCGTTAATTGTTTCTTTGGCAAATTCGAAAAGTTTTTCATCCTCATAACCCCACCATACTTTGTAATCATTAGGAATCCATTCTTTTTTTACTGCATAATTGTAATCCCTGATCTCATAGTTACCATGTTGCGAATAGAATTTATCTCGACCACCAAAGCCAGCGTCAGAACCCATTAAGATGGTCTGATTATATCCCTGTTCATCTAGAATTGTTCCTATAGAGGTTAATCCGGGCATGAAACTTGTAGCATTCCCATATTCATTTTCGTTGTAGCCACCGGTTACTTTTAGAGGAACTCCAGCACTTTGAGCAACCATCCCGCCAACTGTAAAACCAACACCAGGGACTTGAACAGCACCTCCTAGGTTATTTTGGTGAGAGAAATTGATACCCTGTTCACTTTGTGCGAATTCTGATAAATGAGGCAATAAATTTTCATCTTGTATACCGCCTAAATCTTTAGAAAGAAACGCTGACTCTAGTGATTCAACATATATATATAGATAAGATTTCTTTTTTTGAAGGAAAGGTAATTTTTACATCATGTGGGTCAGTGAAATTATCTTCATAAAGAGTCGATTTTTCAAAAAAATAAGCTTTTAGTTCGCTATAACCTATCGTAGAAATTCCCCCTAAAATACCCGTACTCATTACTATGAGGCTAACTATAGTTAAGCAGATTATTTTTTTGAAGAAAGGACATAAAAATTTGTGTTTTTGTTGGACCAAACGAAAAGAAAAAAGAACGATATAGAAAAACTATTAAAAACGTAATTATAACTGTATTAAGGAGAGGACCAAGAATAAAAGTATAAACTTGGCCAGCATCAGTACCAGTCAAAGGTTGGGATAATGTATACAACATTTCATCAATACCTACATTACCAAAAAAAATTTTAGTCCAAGAAGCACTTTGATAAACAAGGATTCCACAAAAAGACAGTAGTCCCACGAAAGAAAAAAGAGTTGTAATCAAGAAGAATGATTTAACTGATTTATATGTGTAATGCGTTGCTCTATGGAAAAAGAAAAATATCAATAATATCCCAACAGCTATCACAAGGCCTAAACCATAAACTTTAAATGAAAAATCTTCTAACTTAAATGATAATAAATTGGCACGCAACATGGTTAAACCAAGAGACCTAGAAACAAAAGCTGTTAAAGAAATCTGGAATGCTGTTATTACAATTGAACGTGTAAATCTTAGAATAAAAAAATCATCTCTACATGTTAATATAAGGACTAAAAACAATACCAAAGATACATACATAATATTCCCCCATCAAAAATAGTATTGATTAAATTATACAATAAACTAACATACAACGTAAAAAAAACACTTTAAGTATTTCACTTTTTTGAAGAAGTTGAATATATTTTTTTTCTTAAGTTAGTAAAAGGAAAAAAGAAGTTTCCAGATTATCAGTTGAGAATTGTTAGAATGTCGAGTATAATTTTTTAAGATTGGTTATAATATATAAAATCTAATTAGTATAAAGGAAAAAAAATGCTTACACATACATTTATTATTTGCGCTTACAAGGAATCTCCATTTTTGGAAAAATGTATTCAGTCTTGTATTAATCAAATTAGTGTGAAAAAACAAGTCTCTCAAATTGGTCTTTACACAAGCACGCCCAACGAGTATATAATAAATCTTGCGGAAAAATATTCAATTCCACTATATACTAAAGAAGGTGGAAGTATTGGGAGAGATTGGAATAATGCGCTAAGTTTTGTACAGACAAAATACGCAACGATCGTTCATCAAGACGATATTTATCTAAAAAATTATGGAGAAGAAATTCTTAAAACTTTTGAATTAAATAAAACTGCTACCATTGTTTTTACCGATTATGAAGAAATTGATGGAGATGGTAAGGTTAGGAAGCGATCAGTCAATCTCAAAATAAAAACTTTTGGGCTAAAAATGATGGATCTGATACCAATCAAGTGGTATCAAAGAAGAATTTATGCATTTGGAAACTTTATTTGTTGTCCTGCTGTTTCATATAATTTAGATTTGTTAAAGACATTCAAATTTAACGAAAATATGCGGATGGCAGTTGACTGGGATGCATGGGAAAGAATCATGAAGCTTGAAGGAAAAATATGTTTTATTCCACTTAAAGAGATGCAGCATAGAATTCATGCAGGCTCAGAAACAACTGCCACTACAGTTGACAAAACAAGAGAACTTGAAGAATTTGAAATGTATCAGCGATATTGGGGAAAAGGTATCGCGAATATCTTAATGAAATTCTACGTTCACAATCAAAAAAGCAATCAATTATAGGAAAAGTAAGGGTGTAAAGCGTGAATCCGAGAATACTATTGATTATTCCAGCATACAATGAAGAAGAAGGAATTCTAGAAGTTGTTACCAAAGTTGAAGAATATAGAAAAAAGTCACCTTATAATCTAGATTATATCGTAATTAATGATGGCTCTACAGACAATGAGGAGATCGTGCTATTAGAAAATGAAATTCATCATGTGGAGTTGGTTAATAATCTTGGCATCGGTGGAGCTGTTCAGACGGGGTATCTTTATGCTCTCGAAAAAAATTATGACGTTGCAATTCAATATGATGGAGATGGACAACATGATATCGAAAGCATTCCTTTGTTAATTGAACCAATTATTAAAGACAGAGCGGACTTTACTGTAGGTTCAAGATTTGTAGAGGATAGCGAATCGACATTTAAATCTACTAGCGCAAGACAGCTAGGTATCAAGATATTGTCAAGTCTTATTTTTATGTTAACGAAAATTCAAATCAAAGATGTCACCAGTGGGTTTCGTGCTGGTAATAAGAAGGTAATCAAGCAGTTTGCACAGAGATATCCAAGTCAGTACCCAGAACCAGAAAGTTACATGCATTTACTTGCAAAAAACATACGTGTCAGAGAGGTTGGAGTAAGAATGTTTGAACGAGCCACTGGACAATCTAGTATTAATTTATTTGACTCTGTTGCTTATATGGTCAATGTGTCTCTGTCTATTTTGATTGCATCGCTCATAAAAAAGGAGGAATCGTAAAATGCCGTTTCAGCTGCAAATAATTGCGATCTTTTTATCTATCGGATTTTTTTTATTGACCATTTACCTAATTCGGAAAGATCACGCAGAAGTACGTCAAATGAATAAGTGGCTTTTCCTTGGTATAGTGATGTTGCTCGCTGCATTTTTCCCAAAAGTAGGAACAAAAATTGCACACTTTTTGGGGATAACCACACTAACTTCACTGGCACTATACAGTTTAACTGCATTTCTTTTATTTATCACGTTAACAACTAGTATAACTTTGATAAAGACTCAAAGGCAGGTTAAAACATTGACACAGCAATTATCTTTTCTAAAAAAGGAAATAAGAGAATTGAAAGAAGGAAAAAAATGAGAGGCATCTATTTTTCCCAAGACCTGTCCCATGCTGGTGGAATCGAGAAAAAAATATTTCGACAAATTGAAGAATTTGAAAATCATGGCTTTACGATTTGCCGCCAAATAAATCCTAAACGAAATATTGGTCACTTGTTTCTTAATCTAGTTCCTTTTGTTTCAAAACAATACTTTGTAGAAAAAGGCATTGATTGGACAAACTATGATTTTGTTTACTTAAGAAAAAGTGCTGTATTAGATAAGAGTGTGATTGATCTGTTAAAGGAAATAAAAACAGTAAATCCGCATATGAAAATTATTTTGGAAATTCCTACATATCCTTATATCAACGAATTTAAAGGAATAGTGAAGTGGGACATTCAACTAAAAGAAAAAATTTGGACTCCAAAACTAAAAAAATATATTGACCGGGTTATCACATTTTCTGATGATGAAGAAATCTTTGGTATTCCGTGTATTAATCTTTCTAACGCTTATGATTTTAGTCGCCCAATTAATCAATTAGAAAAAAAAGATCAATCTCTTCATCTTTTAGGCGTTGCTGCGCTTTGCTTCTATCACGGATATGATCGTGTAATTCTAGGTATGGATAAATACTATAATTCTACTGGGGAAAAACGCGATGTATTTTTCACTATTGTAGGGGACGGCCCGGTACTGAAAGACTATGAAAAGATGGTGTCACGGTTTCATTTGGAAGACAAAGTGAAATTCATGGGAAGAGTTGATTTTTCTGAGCTCGATGAGTTTTATCAAAATGCCGACATTGGTATTGATTCTTTAGCAAGACATCGTTCGGGAGTGACGTATAACAGCAGTTTAAAGGGGAAAGAATACTTAGCCAAAGGGTTACCAATACTTTCAGGTGTTAAAACAGATCTAGATGGTAGAAATTTGCCGTTCTATTATCGTGTACCAAGTGATGATACGCCAATTGATATTTCAGATTTAGTTGAATGGTATGATGAATTACTTAATGATTCAACAAAAGAAGAATTAAGCAAAATGATTTTTAACTATGGAAAAAATCATTTTAGTTTTGAACAGACATTTGCTCCAGTAATTGATTATTTAAAAGGTGCAAAATATTAAGTTGTAAAATTAGCATGACAGTTTCTGTTTGAAGTGTTTAGGAGTATTTATATGATTGTGTACGATTCTTTAAAAACAAACATATTAAGATATTGAGATGTCGTCGTAAATGATGGCTTGTCGGATACTAGAAATTTAGTGCGCTCTATTACTAAAAGCGGCAAGGTTACTAAGGATCAAAGTGAACTTAAAAAATCAGAAATTATCGAACCCGTATAGTTGAAGATCTTTTTTTAGAACTAATGGATAAAATTTTCAATATTTCTTTAGTAGATAGATAAAGTTATCATTACAGAACGACTGGAAACTCAACACTCAAGAGTTTAATGGATAAAAATATATTAGTTTCATCCAGAAAAATAAACTTACAGAAATATTTCTTAAAGAAATCATTCAGAAGTGCAGCATCACTTTTACAAACAAGCACTAAGCCTAATGGTTTTATTTTGGTTAAATGTATTCAATATAAAATTCTTTTATAAAAGTTAATATGTATAATTTATTTTTTAACATTCAAAGTGGATTTTATGTCAAAGATAGGAATAAAAAAAAGAATGTAATTGCAAAACTAATGAACAAATATCTAGTTAAACGGGAAGTAGGATCAATCATATGGATGAAAAAATAGGAATTTTGATTCTTAATTACTTAGCTTATCAAGATACTATCGAGTGCATTGATTCATTGCTAAATCAAACATTCCAGAATTTTGAAATCATTATCATTGATAATGATTCGCCAAACGATTCTTACGAAGTTCTTTCTGAGAAGTATGCCCATTCTGAGATTGTTACTGTCTATTGTACTGAAAAAAATCTTGGATTTGCAAAAGGAAATAACTTTGGACTAAAAATTTTTAAAGAGCGTGGCATTGTAAAAGTTCTAGTGATCAATGGAGATACTTTATTTGAAGATAGAAATTTATTAGAGAAATTACTAATGATACCATATTCTAAAAATATCGGGATGATTGGTCCGGAAATTTTGAGTAGAGATGGGAAAAATCAAAATCCTCTTAAAGTTAAGCTGAGGAAAAGAAACGATTTGCTTTTACAAAAGATCGAGCTGATATTTTTAGAACTATCATTAAGATTCAATATCTATCCTGTTCTCAAGAAATTAGCGACTCAGTTGTCTAGAAGTAAGATAACGCAAGAAACTGTCATAAACGAAGAAAAAATCTTGGACCCTAATGACGAAACTTTACATGGTGCGGCGATATTTTTTACTGAAAACTATTTAAAATCGTATAGTGGATTTTACCCGGAAACATTTCTTTATTTTGAAGAAGATTTTCTAGCCATTATTTGCCAACGGCTAGGTTTTAGGCAGTTATATGCACCGTCTTTGAGCATCTATCATAAAGAAGATGCTTCAAGTGATTTGCTTTACGATAATAATAGTAAAAAATCTTATCTTTTTAAAATCAAATATGCAAAAAAAAATCTGGCCCTCGTCAAGGAAATCTTTTCATTGTCTACTCATGAATTAAAGAAAAGGATGCGTAACTAGATGAGAAATGCGTTTAAATCTGGAATGATATTTACTGCAATAGGACAATATAGTAACGTTTTAATTCAGTTATTAATAAATGTTATTTTATCAAGACTAATACCGGTTGAGGAATTTGGAGTAGTTGCGAACGTTCAAGTGTTTTTAGTTTTTTTTCAAATGTTTGTTACTGCTGGCTTAGGACCTGCAATTATTCAAAATAAGAAAATGAATGAAAATGATTATGGTATTGTTTTTAACTATACGGTTCTATTTGCAGTGATCTTGGCGCTAGGTTTTGGATTTTTTGGAAGTGTTGTAGCAATTATATACGGAAATCCTATTTATAAACCATTATTTTGGTTTATGTCGATTATCGTTTTATCGGAGGGAATGAATGTTGTCCCAACAGCTATTTTAAATAAAGAATTGAGATTTCGCGCCCTGAACCTACGATTACTTTTCTGTAATCTTTTCGGAGCAATTGTGGGTATTGTTGCAGCTTTTGCAGGTTTGGGTGTATATGCATTGATATTAAGCACCGCAGTTCCCGCTATGGCTACTTTATTTACAAATTTTGCAATCGTAAAAATTCGTTATACTAAAAGCATGGATTTTAAGCCGGTAAAAACACTGTGGACTTTTGCAAGAAACCAATTAGGCTTTACTATATTAAATTATTTTTCTAGAAATTCTGATAATCTATTGATAGGTAAGTTTTTGGGTCCAACCTCATTGGCAAACTATCAAAAAAGTTATCAAATGATTACTATGCCGAATACTGTTTTTTTAGGAATTATTTCTCCCGTATTGCAACCTGTTTTGTCTCACCATCAAGAGGATGTGAAACTGATACGAGAGACATTTTTGAAAATCATTCATGTGTTAGGGCTAATAGCTTTTCCCTTGACAGTGTTTATGGTCATAAATTCTAAAGAAATAATCTTATTTCTTTTTGGAACTCGTTGGCATGATGCAATTCTTCCTTTTTCAATTTTAGCTTTTAGTATTTGGGCTCAAATGCTGACGTCTGCAACAGGAAGCATTTTTATGGCTAGAAACCATTCTAAAACATTATTGAAAACGGGAATATTATCAACTTTTCTAATTCTAGGATTTACTCTCGTAGGGGTTACCTTTTCATCAATTACATATGTTGCTTTATTTGTTTGTATAGCATATATCCTGAATTTTTTTACTTCCTACTGGATTTTAATGAATAAAGTGTTGGATGGAACACTTTTTGATGTTTTGAAGGAGCTTATTACTCCCATTGTGATAAGTGGAATTTTAAGTATAGTGTTATTAATGTTTAATATGCTTGTTGTGTTGAATGTGAATCTCTTTCTTCTTCTGTTAATTAGGGGAGTTCTTTGGGCAATTATTCTATTTGGCTCGTTAGTCATCACAGGAGAATATAAAAAAATAAAGTCTATTTTTTAAAAGATTTTTTATTTAAGATAATAATTAAGGTTCTGAGTCTCTTTTATTAAAAGGTAATAGTTTTTATTAAAAAAAGGAGTTAAATCTGATATGAAAACAAAAGTTATTCGGTTTTTTCTTGTGTTCACGTTGATTTTAGGTAATGTTGGGCAAATATCTGGGTTTGCAGAAACACTCGGTTCTAGTGAAAATGTTGGAAGAGCAGCGATGATGTCAAATACTGGGGAAAGCAACTTGACCACAAGCTCTTTATCTGATAATTCTGACACCGTCTCAAGTTCTCAAAATACTTCTGATAGTTCATGGTCATCTAGTGAAGAATCATCAGCTACTTCTACTATTAACTCGAGCAATAATGAAACAATGCCGAGTAAGTCAGCTACAACTTCCACTAGCAATCAAACTGTTGATTCATCTACTAAAGAAAGCGAAACTGATTCGAAAAAAGTCTTATCTACTCCAGTAATACCTAATTTAAATTTAAAAGTTCACATTCAATCGATCGGGGATGAAGTTGTTCCACCTTCAAGTAGCGTCACCGGCGGAACCACTGGATCGGCCAAACGATTAGAAGGTATGGAATTGTCCGTAGATCCAAACAGTACTAAGTTGGAAGGAAGCATTGTTTATTCTACTCACGTTCAGACCTATGGGTGGAGTTTAGGGGAGAAGAAGGACGGAGAATTTTCTGGTACAAAGAATGAAGGCAAACGTCTTGAAGCCGTTAAAATTAATTTAACAGGTAAATTGTCTGAAGTATATGATATTTATTATCGAGTTCACTCACAAACCTTTGGATGGCTTGACTGGGCCAAAAATGGAGCAGAAGCAGGAAGTTCCGGATTTGCTAAACGTGTTGAGTCAATCCAAATCCAGTTAGTATTAAAAGGCGAAAAAGCACCAGGAGCTACTAATAAACCTTATATTTCGAATGAAGGACTGACCATACCTACAATGAAATTAGATACTCATATCCAAACTTTTGGTTGGACTAGCTCTGAATCGCAAGGGCTAGTTTCTGGAGGAGTAACGAATCAAAGTAAAAGATTAGAAGCAATGAGAATTAGCTTAGAAAATAATTACTATGATGGAGGTATTGAATATCGTACTCATGTTCAATCGCATGGATGGCAGTCTTATCAAGCCAATGGAGAATTATCTGGAACAACAAATGAAGCAAAGCGAATTGAAGCTGTTCAAATAAGATTAACTGGGACTTTATCTCAATTGTTTGATATTTATTATCGGGTTCATATTCAGTCTTTCGGATGGCTAGGATGGGCGAAAAATGATCAGATGGCTGGTAGTGTCTCTCTATCTAGGAGAGTTGAAGCTATTGAAATTCAATTAATACCTAAGGGAGCTGCTGCCCCAGGGGATACATCATTGCCTTTTGTTTCTTATGATACCGTTGGAAAACCAAATATAAATCTATCAGCTCATATCCAAACTTATGGTTGGTCAACAACAATTAATCCTGGTGAAGCTACCATTGGTACCGTTGGACAAGGAAAACGCCTTGAAGCTCTAACTTTGGGCTTAGAAAACTCTCCGGTAAGTGGTGGAATAGAGTATCGCACGCATGTCCAGACTTATGGGTGGCAAGATTATCAAGCAGATGGAGGAATGGCTGGAACAGTTGGAGAAGCAAGGCGTATTGAAGCCATTCAAATAAGGTTAACAGGAAATATTTCATTACTTTATGATGTTTATTACCGTGTACACTCTCAAACATATGGGTGGTTAGATTGGGCAAAAAATGATCAACGTTCTGGCACAAGCTCAATGGCAAAGCGCCTGGAGTCGATAGAAATTAAACTAGTACCGAAAGGACAAACAGCTCCTGGAAATACTTCAAAACCGTATATCGAAAAAGCAGAATATTTATTTGTAATGGGACATGGAGGCATTGATCCTGGTGCAATAGGAAGTGGTACAAACGAAAGAGAATTTACTCGTAAAGAACTATTACCTTATTTAAAAAAATATGCAGAGAAGTTAAAAGAAAGTAGAATAGTTTTTTATGATGTAAATAGAGATATGTATACAGATACAAAAGCTTTGGGTGGAGCTCGTACAGTAAGTAATTCAATTGCATCTGTTACAGAATTTCATCTAGATGCGGGTGGAACAAAATCTACCGGAGGACATGTGATTGTGAGACCCAATGGAAGCAATGCAGTTAATTTAGCTTTAGGAAAAACAATAAGATCATTTGTTGGTTTGAACCCTTCATTTGCTTCAAGTGGTGGACTAAGTTATCGTGATGATTTGCTAAACTTAAATGTGTTTAGATCCAGAAATATTGAGTATCGACTACTGGAGTTGGGTTTTATTACGAATTCGTCAGATGTGATGAGAATTAGAAATAACCTGGATAGTATTGCTAAGAGCATAGTCTCAAACGTAACAGGTGAAAATTTATAAAATTTTAAAAAAAGAATGTCGTTTCTTTCCTCCTTATTTTAATGTATAATGTTGTACAGTCATTATAAAAGTTTAAATAAGGAGGAGTTGTTTTGGCTAAACAACAACATCCAGAAAAATCAGTTCGGGATCAAGTAATGAAATCATTAGAAAAAAATAAATCCAAAGAGAGTGTCCCAACTGAAAAAATAAATCTGGATACCGTCCATTCTCAGTATAAATCTGTTGGTTCAAGGCGAGAAAAAGGAAAATCTGAACATCAGATAGATAGAAAAAAACAACGAACTAAACCCAATAGCAACGCTAAAAAAGCTGAGACAAATGAAAAAATTTCAGGAAAAGATTTCAGAAAAATACAACGAAGTAAAGAAGATAAAATTGTCAATAAAATTGTGTTGATTGTAGTCATCGTAGTAGTTTTTGTTGGTGGTATTTTAGGGTTTTCTGCCTACCGCTACGTGACAACAAGTCTGCAGCCGTTAGATCCAGAAAAAACAGAAAAAGTTGCTGTTGAGATTCCAAGCGGATCATCAAATAAAATGATTGGCGAGATTTTAGAAAAAGATAAGATCATCAAAAGTGGTATGATCTTTAATTATTATACGAAATTTAATAATCTGACTGGTTTCCAAGCTGGTAATTATCAGTTTTCTCCAAGTATGACTCTGGATGAAATTAGTGCCCAGTTACAGCAAGGAGAAGGGTCAGTGACATCAGATGCGAAAGTGACGATTCCTGAAGGGTATGATATTGATCAAATCGGAGATGCGCTTGCTAAAGCAACAAGTATCTCGAAAGATGATTTCTTAGCTTTAATGAAAGATGACACCTTCTTTAATAAAATGCATGAAGCATATCCAGAGTTGTTGGATAGCGCAGCAAAAGCAAAAGGCGTTCGCTACAAGTTAGAAGGATATCTCTTCCCGGCAACTTATGACTATTATAAAGGAAACACTTTAGAAGAAGTTGTGACCCAAATGATCGATAAAACAAATACTGTTATGTCTAAATATTACGATCAGATCGCAGAAAAAGAAATGACAGTGCAAGAAGTGTTGACCTTGGCTTCTCTTGTCGAAAAAGAAGGTAGTAAAGAAGATGACCGTAAGAACATTGCCCAAGTCTTCTTTAACCGTCTGGCAGTGGATATGCCATTGCAGTCAGATATTTCTATTCTCTATGCGTTAGGCGAGCATAAAGAGTTGGTAACTTACGAAGATACTCAAGTAGACTCACCATACAATTTGTATGTCAACACAGGATATGGTCCAGGACCATTCAATAATCCAAGTGAGCAATCTATCAAAGCAGTGTTGGAACCAACACCAAATAATTACTATTATTTTGTGGCAGACATCAATACGCAAGAAGTCTATTTTGCTGAAACCTATGATGAACATATGCGTTTAGTTGAAAAATATGTAAACAATACTTCGAATTAATTTTTATTAGGATATTAGTTTACATTTAAAAAAAACCATGGTAATCTTTTGTGGACTATTCGCAAAAGATTACCTTTTGCAGTTGATACGAAGTTAAAAGGAGAAATTAAAATGGTAGAAAAAGTATACCCAATGACATTAGAAGGAAAAGAAAAATTAGAGCAGGAATTAGAAGAATTAAAGACAGTCAAACGTGGAGAAATCATTGAAAGAATCAAAGTTGCCCGCAGCTTTGGAGATCTTTCTGAGAACTCTGAATACGAATCCGCAAAAGATGAACAAGCCTTTGTAGAAGGTCGTATCACCACATTAGAAAATATGATCCGTTTTGCTGAGATCATTGATAATGAAGGCGTAGACAATGATGAAGTATCGATCGGAAAAACCGTCACGTTCATTGAATTACCTGATGGAGATGAAGAAGAATATACAATTGTTGGGAGTGCAGAAGCGGATCCATTTTCTGGTAAAATCTCAAACGATTCACCGATCGCTCGTGCATTGATTGGTAAAAAAATCAATGATGAAGTAACAATTTCAACACCAGGCGGAGATATGCTGGTGAAAATCACAGAAGTGAAAAAAAGCTGATTTTTTCGTAAAAGTCTAAGCAGAAGATCCTGATGATCACTTTCTCAAAGAGAAAAGGACCAATCAGGATCTTTTTTCGGACTCGCGACGGATGTATGCCATCGAAGAATCCGTTATGATAAAATAGAATCATTGGGAGGAGGAGCTTACATGAAAAGCCCTTGGCGTTTTTTCTTTGTCGTAGAAGCATTATTATTTCTATTTGCGGTCTGGCAAATTTTATCGAATCCACCGTTATTGATTTTATTGATTTTAGGTGTTGTGACGATCTACTTTGTTTCTCGCAGAGAACGTAAAACAAATTTTAATAATTTTTTGATGGTTACCGGTGGTATCGCCATCTTTATCAGTCTTTTAAATAGTCCGGCTTTGTGGCTGATGTTGATTTTTGCGATCCTTTTTATTGGATTGAAAGGTGTGGAAATCACTGGTGTAGATTTTACAAAAAACACGTTTTGGCGCAAAAAACAAATGATCATTTTAGAAACAGAAGAACCAAAGCAGTTTCATCCTCATAAAACGAAACAACAATGGATCGGCAATGAGCGGATCGGTAATCAAGTTTATGAATGGGATGATATCAATATCGACATCTTTTCTGGAGATACGATCATTGACTTGGGAAATACATTGTTGCCGAAAAAAGAAAATATCGTGATTGTTCGTAAAGGATTCGGTCGCACGAGAATTTTAGTCCCTGCTGGAGTTGCTATCAAAATGGAACATAGCACCTTTATCGGTACAGTGATTTTCGAAGGCGAGTCAACAGGTCTGAAGAATGAGAAAGTTACGATCTACAGTCCGGATTATGAAGAAAACACCCGCCGACTAAAAATTTTAACGAACACTTTGATTGGGGATATCGAGGTGATTCGGGTATGATTGCTAAATTTTCTCGAGGAATGATCGCTTTTTATAGTGCGGTCACTAGTTTTTTGATGATGATCTTGATTCTTTTTTCGTATCTTTATGCTAGTGGAAAGAAGAATTGGCTGCTAGAAGTCTTTCAGATCAAACTATTCTTTATACCGATCATTTTTCATTTATTAATTGTTTCGCTGATGGTGGGCCTGGCTGTCTTTCTATTGATTTCTCTTTTCAGAAACCGCCAATACGGGCCAATCGAAGAGAAGCTGCGATTGCTTTCAAATGGAGATATTGATAGTCCACTACTTGACACACCTATCCCTCATGCGCAAGAAAATCGGTTGATTGAAGATGTCGATCGAGACATCAGGAAATTACAGGTCAAAATGAAAGATATGTCAAGTGAGCTTCAACAATTAAATGCTCGGCCGCAGCTAGTGGATGGCAGTACAAAAGAAGAAATCCTTGAAGCCGAACGACATCGTTTGGCCCGAGAATTGCATGATTCAGTTTCACAACAATTATTTGCCGCAATGATGATGATGTCCGCATTGAACGAACAAGCCATCCGGGACGATGCCCCAGAAATGCAAAAGAAGCAGTTGGCTATGGTAACGGACATCATCAATGCTTCACAGTCTGAGATGCGAGCGTTATTGTTACATCTGCGTCCGGTCACACTGGAAGGAAAAAGCCTCAAACAAGGAATCGAGCAATTATTAAAAGAATTGGAAACAAAAATCAAGATATCCTTGAAATGGGATATTGAAGAGTTTACTATGCCAAGCTCTATAGAAGACCAATTATTTCGAGTGATTCAAGAATTACTATCGAATACACTGCGTCATGCCAAAGCGGATGAACTTGAAGTCTACTTGAATCATATTGAACACAACGTGCTGTTGCGCGTGATCGACGATGGTGTAGGATTCGATGTCGACAATCAAAAAGCTGGCAGTTATGGACTGATGAATATCCGTGAGCGAATCAGTGCCGTTGGCGGCACATTAAAGATTATCAGTTTTAAAAATCAAGGAACAAGTATTGAAATAAAAATCCCGCTGCTTAAGGAGGCATAAAAATGATCAACGTTTTGTTAGTAGATGACCACGAAATGGTACGTTTGGGGGTTTCTTCCTACTTATCCATTCAAGAAGATATAGAGGTGATTGGAGAAGCTGAAAACGGCAAAATCGGCTACGAAAAGGCATTGTCTTTACGTCCCGATGTCATCTTGATGGATTTAGTGATGGATGAAATGGATGGCATTGAGGCAACCAAAGCCATTCTAGCAGATTGGCCGGAAGCAAAGATCATCATAGTTACTAGTTTTATTGATGACGAGAAAGTATATCCTGCAATTGAAGCTGGTGCGGCCGGTTATTTGTTAAAAACATCCACTGCCCATGAAATTGCCGATGCCATTCGTGCGACTCAAAGAGGCGAGCGGGTGTTGGAACCGGAAGTAACGACTAAAATGATGGATCGTTTAACAAATCGTACGCCGATTTTACATGATGATCTGACAAATCGAGAAAAAGAAGTGCTGCTTTTGATTGCTGAAGGGAAAAGTAATCAGGAGATCGCGGATGAGTTGTTTATTACACTCAAAACAGTTAAAACTCATGTATCAAATATATTGTCGAAACTAGAAGTGGAAGATCGAACACAAGCAACCATTTATGCCTTTAAGCATGGCTTGACAAAATAAGAATCTCATCATAAGGGTACCTCCTCATAGTCAGTTGAGGAGGTTTTTGATATACTAGAGTAGGATTTGTAAGGTAAAGGAGCGTTTAATGTGAAGCAGAATTACGCGATTATTGGTCTTGGAAGGTTCGGCGGTAGTATTTGTCGAACATTGATAGAATCCGGACAAGAAGTATTAGCCATTGACAGCAATGAGGATCGGGTCAATGAGTATATGAATATTGCTACCCATGCGGTGGTGGGCAATGCACAGGATGAAATGACGTTGCGCTCATTAGGAATTCGTAATTTCGACCATGTGATCGTAGCAATCGGTGAAGATATCCAAGCAAGTATTCTTGTGACTTTGATGGTCAAAGAGATGGGGGTACCGAACGTTTTAGCAAAGGCGCAAAATGAATATCATGCTCGGGTTCTTGAGAAGCTTGGTGCTGATCGAGTTGTCCACCCAGAACGGGATATGGGGATTCGTATCGCTCACAATCTAGTATCGAAAAATATCTTGGATTATATTGAGCTTTCAGATGAATTTTCGCTGGCGGAGATTCGTGTCTCAAATCCGCGTTTCTTTAATAGGTCCTTACTTGATTTGAATTTTCGTCAAAAATATGGATTGACCGTTGTTGCTATTCGTCGAGGACCTGGACAAGTGATCGTGTCTCCCGCAGCTGACTCGATCGTGCGTGAGAATGATAATCTACTCGTGATTGGGAACACGGATGATGTGGATATTCTTGATGAACATATGAATGATTAGGAGTGAAAAATGATGAATATAACTATTACAGAAGCCGCAATTGATTGGTTCAAAAAAGAACTGACAGTCGACCAAGGAAGTGGCGTTCGCTTTTTTGGCAAAATCTATGGGAAAACTCAGATCCATGATGGTTTTTCAGTAGGAATGTCGGTAGATAAACCTGAAAATCCTATCGTTCAAAAGACAGTTTCAGACATGCTTTTTTTTATTGAGGAGGCCGACGAGTGGTTCTTCAAAGGGTATGATCTGCAAGTTGACTACGATGAAAAGCTAGACGAACCTAAATATAGTTTTACTGAAAACAATTAACTAAAATAAAGATACAATGCAACAGTATGAGTCTATGACTGAAGCTTGGTGGATTTCATTTCGCTAACTTTAATCATAGACTTGTTCGTTAGGAGATGAAACCATGTTATCAATTATCGTACCTTGCTTTAATGAAGAGAATAGCTTACCACTTTTTTTTGAAGAGACTGAAAAAGTAAAAGATCAGGTAGGCATGCCTTTTGAATACTTGTTTGTCAATGATGGGTCATCCGATCAAACACTCGCAGTGATGCGCAAGCTGCATCAAGAGCATCCAGAAAGTGTTCGCTATCTTTCTTTTTCACGTAATTTTGGAAAAGAAGCAGCCTTGTATGCTGGCTTAAAAGCAGCAAAAGGAGATTTTGTCACGGTTATGGATGCAGATTTGCAGGATCCTCCAAGCCTTTTACCTCAGATGTTTGACCTGCTTAATGCGAAACAATTGGATTGTGTTGGTACTCGCAGAGCCGACCGTAAAGGAGAGCCTAAAATTCGTAGTTTTTTCTCAGAAGCCTTTTATTCATTGATCAATAAAATTGGTGAGGCTCATTTGGTCAATGGGGCGCGGGATTTCCGTTTAATGCGTCGGAATATGGTAGATGCAGTTTTAGAACTTTCTGAATACAATCGATTTTCCAAAGGAATCTTTAGTTGGGTAGGCTTTGATACAGAATACATTGCCTACGAAAATCGCGAAAGAGTAGCTGGAGAAACTTCTTGGTCATTCTGGAGCTTGTTCAAGTACTCGATTGATGGCATCGTCAATTTTTCTGATACACCATTAAATATTGCTTCTTTTGTTGGCGCGTTGTCTTGTCTAGCTTCTGGAATTGCACTATTATTTATAATTATTCGTACTTTTATTTTTGGTGATCCTACCTCAGGCTGGCCTTCTTTAGTCTGTATCGTATTGTTTGTTGGTGGTTTGCAATTACTTTGTCTAGGTATTATTGGGAAATATATTGGAAAAATTTTTCTGGAAACAAAAAAACGTCCCCTTTACATTTTAAAGGAGACAGAAAAAGATCAAAAATAATTTTTGGGAATAAAAAAGCAGCGCTGGTTGATGATTAATACCCTTTTGTTACATCGACTTGATTTCGAACCAATTTTTTCTCGTGGATAAAATTGCGGAAGTTATCCATAAAGATGGCCATGAATGCTTTTTGAAAATGTGGGGTCAACCCGGAAATATGCGGGGTGATCAACACATTTTCCAGAGTCCATAGCGGGTCATTTGCGGGTAAAGGTTCTTCTTCAAAAACATCAAGAGCCGCAAATGCGATTTCTTTTTGGCGAACGGCTTCTGTCAACGCTACAGTATCTACACTAGGTCCACGCCCAACATTATAAAAAGAAGCGGATGATTTCATACTATTAAAAAAATGGCTATTATAGATTCTTGTAGTTTCAGGTGTCAATGGCAAGATATTGATCACACAATCAGCTTTCTGACTTTGTTCAATCAACTCTTCAAGTGGATAAGTTTCCTTGAAACCATCAACGGCATGCCCCGTTGTATTGATGCCGACAGGTTGGGTGCCAAAAAAATTTAAGGCCTTTGCTAAAGCCTGCCCAATTTTACCTGTACCTGCGATCAGTATTTCTTTATCAGATAATAATGAATAAGGAATACCATGGGGCTGCCATTGTCTCTCAGCCTGTTTTTTGATGGCGGTAAAAATTCCTCTGGATTCCATGAATAATAAAGCAATTAAATGATCAGTGATCGATTGTGCATGAATGCCGCTACCATTAGAAAGTAAGATGTTCTTTTGGGCAAACTGTGCTAGAGGTAGGGTATCCACACCGGCTGAAATGGTTTGGACCCATTCAAGAGAAGCGTTAGCCAGTAACTTTCCGGCCCATTCTTCTTTCCAGCCAATCGTGATTGCGACATTTGACCAGTCGATGGAAGTTGCTTTATCATAGTGGATAAACTGATATTCATCACTGATTTCATGAATTTGTGTGATAAATTCATCACGAAATTCTCTGCTAGATAAAATATATTTAGTCATATTTGTTCCTCCTTTATTTTAGTGTATCAAAGAACGAAGAAAAAACCATGCGCAAAGATCTATGCATGGTTGGATAGTTACTAGCTTTTTAATTGGATTTTAGGCGAACCTTTGACGCCTTGAGTGAATAGAAACAGTGCTGCGAATAAGATAAATGTTGTCCCATCAAAATTTGGCATGAATAGTTGGATCAGCACACTCAAAATTGTTGGTAAAGCAGCACTAACGATTAGTATTTTAAGGTTTTCAAAGAAGCTGTAAGAAAAAAGTTTTAGTTTTGTATAAATAGTTGCAATAAATGTACCCATAATCAATGTGATCAATAAATTTAAAAATGTAGGGTAGAGCGCTACTAAGAAAACAATAAGTTGTAGCCACCAAGGAATTTGATTGCTGCTCAGTGTTTCCCGAATCTTTTTGCCATCTAAATTTTTAAATGCTGGTTCATTATAAGAAAATTTTAATTGATTTGTATCCAAGAATGATGTGGAAAGTCCTGTTCCAGGGAAACTGACAACAATTTCTTTTTTTAATAGTCCCACACTCAACACATTTGCAGTGGCATCAGAAGCAATATCAGTAGCGTTGCGCTTTCCTTCAGGGTCGAAAGTAAAAATGATAGAGTCAGTTTGATAGATAAATCCTTCTCCTTGTCCATTCGTTGCTAATTGACCATTTTCAATCGAAAAATTGGGGATTTTTTGCGCAATCTTTTGACTATCTCGCTGGAAATCCTGAAAGATATCATTGACTTGCAAAGTGATTGGTACGGCTAAAATAACGGTAGCTCCAAGTAGAAAAAGAATCACTTTTGAAAAAGCAGCGTCTTTTACATATTTGAGATTTGGGATTTGAATAAATGCACTTTTTAGCATTTGTATGATTGTCATTTGTTTAACTCCTTTTATGTAACTAAAAATAATTGTAACGAAGGCAGCAACAGAACACAAGGACTTATGACAGAAAAGTCCGATTATCTATAAAGTGTTCTTTGCTGATTAATGAGAAGAACTGGAGATCGAGTATGGAAAGTTTAAAAAATGTGAAAAATAAACTACAAGAAAAAAAAATATGGGAGCCGTTGACGTATTTAATTTTTGGTGGATTAACTACTTTGGTCAATTTAGTTGTTTATTTTCTCTTTAGAGAAATCTTTGATTTTCATTATATGATTGCCAATGTGATCTCTTGGGCAGCTTCTGTGTTATTCGCATTCTTCACGAATAAGATTTGGGTCTTTGAAGCAAAAAGTGAAACAAAAAAAGAATCGTGGCTTGCCTTTTGGAAGTTTCTTTTCTTTAGAGTCCTTTCGCTGGGATTGGATATGGCTTGTATGTATCTATTGATCAGTGTAGTAGGAACCGGTGATTTTATCGCTAAGCTTGTTACACAAATCGTTGTCGTCCTAGCAAACTATGTTTTCAGCAAGTTTCTGATTTTTGCACCAAAAAAAGTTGATAAAAAGTAAGCATATGTTTTGATGAACCTCTTTTTATCTGATAATGTTACTTATGTAATCACTATCACTGAGGAGGAATTTTTTATGTCTTACACATTACCAGATTTACCTTATGCTTACGATGCATTAGAACCTTACATTGATGAAGAAACGATGCATTTGCATCATGACAAGCATCACAATACTTACGTCACAAATTTGAATGCAGCTATTGAAAAACATCCTGAATTAGGCGAAAAATCAGTTGAAGAATTACTTGCTGATTTTGATTCGGTTCCTGAAGACATCAAAACAGCTGTCCGTAATAACGGTGGTGGTCATGCAAATCACAGCTTTTTCTGGGAAATCTTGGCACCAAATGCTGGTGGTGAACCAACAGGAGCCATCAAAGAAGCCATCGAAGAAACATTTGGCAGCTTTGCTGATTTCAAAGAAGAATTCAAAACAGCAGCAACTGGCCGCTTTGGTTCTGGCTGGGCATGGTTAGTCATCAAAGATGGTAAATTAGCGATCACTTCCACTGCGAACCAAGATTCACCATTAATGGATGGTCAAACGCCGGTTTTAGGCTTAGATGTTTGGGAACATGCCTACTATTTGAAATACAAAAATGTACGCCCTGATTATATCAATGCTTTCTGGAGTGTTGTTAATTGGGATAAAGTAAATGAATTTTATGCGAAAGCAAAATAATCAAATTTGAAATATTCTTTGGCTCTTTGTCAATAAGGACTGATGGGTTGTACAAAATCAAATCTGGGTCAGAATGAACCTCATTCTGGCTCAGAT
>NZ_JBDGBK010000032.1:0-32936 GCF_040910045.1 Enterococcus sp. RTP21361st1_A6_RTP21361_211029
AAATTCGAAACGAAGTAGATAAAAAGCTGTTCCAAGCTCGAGTTACGAGTTTGGAACAGCTTTTGTCTACAGTCTGAGCCAAATGCAAGAACTCTTGCATTTGGCTTTTATATTTAAGAGAAAATCAATCACTGATCAAACGTGTTTTTCCGAATGAAAAAAGTGCCAAACAACCATATCCTGTATGGCTGGCAATTGTTGGTCCTAAAGGATAATGATAAATAATTAATGCTGGAAATTGCTCTTTCAAGAGTCTTAACACTTTTTCTGCTGCTTCGTCATCACCTGCATTTGCAAGATAAACCGTCTCTATTTGAGATTCACGCAGATTCGCTACTGTTTTATCAACAATTTTTTGAATTGATTTATTTCGACCTCTCACTTTATCGACATTTTTCAACTTTCCATCTGTATCTACAGTAATAATTGGTTTAACATTTAATAGGCCGCCAATGGCCGCTGCTGTTTTAGATATTCTACCGCCTCTTTCAAGATGTCGAAGATCATCAACTGTCACCCAAGAATCTAGAGATAATTTATGTTCTTCTACCCACTGGCTGACCTCATGAAGAGACCAACCTTCACTTTGTCTTTTTGCTGCTTCCGCTACTAAAAAACCCTCTCCCAAACTAGCAGATTTTGTATCAATGAGTGTGATTTCAGCATGAGGGTATTCTTCTTTAAGAATAGCAACAGCTTGAACAGCGCTTTGAAAAGAACCGCTCATTCCAGACGAAAAACCTAGATAAAGTATCGGTGTGTGCGATTCTACATATGGACGAAAAAATTCAACATAACGTCCGACGTTGATTTGAGAAGTTGTCGGTTGTGCATTTTCTTTTAATTTTTCTAAAAACCACTTGGCATCAAATTGTTCACCCATATCATCGATATATTCTTTTCCTTCAAGTTCAATTGTCATAGATATATATTGAACACCCAATTCAGCTAATCTTTTTGCTGGTAGATCACAACATGAATCTGTAATGATTTGATACATAGGTACACCCCCTTTGATAACCTTATTATAGCAAAAAAAGAACAAGGCAGAAGAAATCATACTTGAAGACGGGAAAATCATCGATTTTCTTCTAAAATACTCTGCCTTGTTCTTTCTACTATTCAATTCTACTAATTAATTCTACCCACTGATTAGATTTGTGCCCAAACACTCTCTAATATATTCGTTTGATTACGATCTGGCCCTACTGAAAATGTTGAGATACGAACCCCAACTAATTCAGAGATACGATGTACATAGTTACGTGCATTTTCAGGAAGATCAGCTAATGTTTTGCATCCAGTAATATCTTCTGACCAGCCTGGTAACTCTTCATAGACTGGTTTACAACGATTCAATTCTTTTAGACTTGCAGGATAATGATAAATCAATTCTCCATCTAATTCATAAGCAGTACAAATTTTTACAGTTTCCAAGCCGCTCAAAACATCAATTGAATTTAGAGACAGATTCGTGATACCAGAAACACGTTTTGAATGACGCATGACAACAGAGTCAAACCAACCAACACGACGTGGACGACCAGTTGTCGTACCATATTCACGGCCAACTTCACGAATTTGATTGCCTGTTTCATCAAAAAGTTCTGTTGGGAATGGGCCATCACCAACTCTTGAAGTATATGCTTTACAAACACCAACTACTTTATTGATTTTAGAAGGACCCACTCCACTACCAATAGTTACTCCACCAGCTACTGGATTTGAGGATGTTACGAACGGATATGTTCCTTGATCAATATCTAGCATAACTCCTTGAGCACCTTCAAACAGTACGCGTTTTCCTTGATCTAGCGCATCGTTTAGAATAACTGAAGTATCCGTTACATATTTCTTGATTTGTTGACCATATTCATAATACTCTTCAAAAATATCTTCAAAAGCAATCGGCTCATCATCAAACATTTTAACAAATTGACGATTTTTTTCTTCAAGATTGATACGTAATCTTTCTTCAAAAATTTCTTTATCAAGAAGATCAGCAATTCGAATACCTACACGAGCGGCTTTATCCATATAAGCTGGACCAATCCCTTTGATCGTTGTTCCGATTTTATTGTCACCTTTAGCATCTTCTTGTAACTGATCTAATTTGATATGATACGGTAAAATAACATGGGCACGGTCAGAAATTTTCAAATTATCTGTTATTATATTATTCTCTTTTAGATAGGCAAGTTCCTTAACAAGAGATTTTGGATTCACAACTACGCCATTTCCGATCACGCTAATTTTATCTTTATAAAAAATACCGGATGGAATCAAGTGTAATTTATATGTCACTCCATCAAACTTAATAGTATGTCCTGCATTGTCTCCACCTTGATAACGTGCAATCACTTCCGCATTTTCACTCAAAAAGTCGGTAATCTTCCCTTTTCCTTCATCGCCCCATTGGGTACCTACTACTACTACAGATGACATTTAATGACCTCTTTCTTTATATATTGCACTCCATAAGTATTGTACCAGTATTCGATCATGGATTCAATCTAAAATCGAATGATTGAATTCATTAAAATGAAAAAAAGCAGAAAAAAACGAACTATATTTTATTTATTTTTTTTATACAAAGCTAAATACGAATAAAAAAAAGCGACCGGCAATAGTACCAGTCGCAACCTATCCTATGCAAACTCAACTCTTGGAGATAGAGAGGAAAACTTATTGTATTCCTTGATAAACAATAATTCAACTGTTCCCCGTGCTCCACTTCTGTTCTTTTCAATAATCACTTCAATGACATTATTGTTTTGCGGCTCTTCACCGCCATCCTCTTCGTCACCTTCACGTTGATAGTAATCGTCTCGATAGAGAAATGCAACAATGTCTGCATCTTGCTCAATAGATCCTGATTCACGAATATCACTTAAAACTGGACGTTTATCTTGGCGTTGTTCCACCCCTCGTGATAATTGAGAAAGCGCAATAACTGGAACTTTTAATTCTTTGGCTAATTTCTTCAATTGCCGAGAAATCTCAGAGACCTCTTGTTGACGGTTTTCTCTTCCTGTACCTTCAATCAATTGCAAATAATCAATCAATATCAAACCCAAATTCCCTTTTTCCTGTGCTAATTTACGACAACGTGCTCGAATCTCGGAAATTTTGATTCCAGGTGTATCATCAATATAAATACTAGCATTCGACAAACTTCCCATGGCCACGATCAAATTGCGCCACTCTTCTTCTGACAGTTGACCGGTCCGTAAATGGCTGGCTTCAATAGATCCTTCCGCACATAGCATTCGATTGACTAATGATTCTGCACCCATCTCTAAGCTGAAGATGGCGACAGAACGATCTGTTTTTGTTCCTACATTTTGTGCTATATTTAGTGCAAAAGCTGTTTTACCAACAGCAGGACGTGCTGCTAAAATAATTAGCTCTTCTTTTTGAAGTCCAGCTGTCATTTTATCTAAAGCTGCATAGCCAGTAGGCAATCCGGTAATTTCTTCGTTATTTTGCGCTAACTGATCAATATTTTCAATTGTTCGATTTAACACATCAGCAATAGACTGAAATCCGTTGCTATTTCTTTTTTCTGAAACCTCTAAAATGCTTTTCTCTGCTTGATCGACAATCGATTGAACATCTTCATCTTGTTCAAACCCCTTTGTCACGATACGACTAGCGGTTTGAATCAAGTTGCGTAAAGTCGCTTTGTCGTCCACGATTTTTGCATAATAAGCAATACTAGCGGCCGAAGGAGAAGCTTGGCTAAGTTCTGTTAAATAAGTAAGCCCGCCGATATCTTCCAGACTATTACTTTTTTCTATTTCTGCTTTCAATGTGATTAGGTCGATGGATTCATTACGATCATTGAGTTGAATCATCGCTTGAAAGATAATCTGATGGCTGCGCCGATAAAAATCTTGTGGTTCAATAATTTCCATCGCATCAATAATTGAATCCGCGTCTAAAAAGATTGCTCCTAAAACCGCTTGCTCAGCTTCAATGTCTTGAGGCGGAATTTGATTTTGCCATACTTCATTCATGACTTTCGCTCCTAATCTAGTGTTCATTTATTCTACAGGATATCAAATCAAAGCACAAGAGAACCTCGATTACAAAAATATCCGCTTAAAAAAACCCAACATTTTACTGTTGGGAAACTTTTTATTCTTGTACCGTTTGGACGGTAATTGTAGCAGTTACTTTAGAATGTAATTTGACGGGCACCTTTGTATAACCTAATGCCCGAATGGGTTGTTCTAACTCAATTTTCCGCTTGTCCAATTTTATACTATATTGTTTGTTCAAAGCATCAGCAATTTGTTTTGATGGAATAGAACCAAACAATCGACCATCTTCTCCTGCTTTTGCTTTAATTCTAACAACTGTTTCTTCCTTTTCAAGGACTGTTTTTAGTTCTTCAGCCTCCGCCAGTAATTCCGCTTCATGTTTTTCTTGTGCTTTTTGTTTTCCTTTTAATTCGGCCATGCTTTCATTATTAGCTGGTTTAGCTAAGTTGTTTTTAATTAAGAAGTTTTGTGCATACCCATTTGGTACATCCTTAATATCTCCTTTTTTTCCTTTTCCTTTAACATCTTGCAAGAAAATAACTTTCATCTGTGGTCACTCCTCATTCTCTTTCTAACTTGTTAAGTTCTTGAATTAACATTTTTTTGACTTCATCCAAGCTTTTATCCTTGATTTGAGTAGCTGCATTTGTGAAGTGGCCTCCTCCACCAAGTGCTTCCATTAAAACTTGCACGTTGATTTTGCCAGTGCTTCGAGCACTAATACCGATCAACTTACTAGGCTGCCTTGTGATCACAAAAGCAGCATGAATCCCATTGATTGATAAAAGCGTATCCGCTGCCTTAGCGACTGTCACACTGTCATATACTC
This sequence comes from Enterococcus sp. RTP21361st1_A6_RTP21361_211029, assembly GCF_040910045.1. Taxonomy (NCBI): domain Bacteria; kingdom Bacillati; phylum Bacillota; class Bacilli; order Lactobacillales; family Enterococcaceae; genus Enterococcus; species Enterococcus sp. RTP21361st1_A6_RTP21361_211029. Next base: position 4,876 of record NZ_JBDGBK010000032.1, read on the forward strand.
GTTTATCATCAGCTACTGCGATAACGATATCTTCTTTGTAATGTTTGCTTTTAGAAACTAGTTCACTAATCATTAAATAGGAGTCTAAATCCGTACTAAGCATATATTGAACAAGTGAAGTATCCGCACCATGATTTTTGAGGTATCCAGCTATATCAAAAGTTCTACCAGTTGTTCGAACAGAGAAATTCTTTGTATCGACATAAATTCCCGCCAATAAAGAAGTAGTGATAAATTTGGGAATTTGTGTTTTGCGAGTAGAACGATATTGTATCAACTCAGCGACTAACTCTGATGCCGAAGATGCTGTTGATTCAATATAAGTCAACAACGGCTTATCTGGAAACTCATCTCCGCGACGGTGATGATCAATTACAGCAATTTTATCAAATACATCATAAACTTTTTGTGAGATTGACATAGACGGTTTATGATAATCAACCATTACTAAGACACTTTCCTCATTGGATAAAGTTACAGCTTCCTCACCTGAAATAACAATTCGTTCTAAATCAGGATATTTCTTCAATTCTTCTAATACCCGTTCAATATCCGCAGTAATTTCTTTAGGATTTAAAATGATGTAACATTCACGTTCACTCATCATTGCCATATAAGCAACTCCAAAGGCTGCACCTAAAGCATCCATATCAGGGTACCTGTGTCCCATGATAAATACCTTTTTATTATCAGCAAATATTTTTTTTAATGTAGTACTCATAGCCCGAGAGCGAACACGAGTTCTCTTGGGCGTACCATCTGTATTCCCCCCAAAAAACTGTGGTTTTGCTTCCTCATCAGCTTTCTTCAGTACCACTTGATCCCCACCACGTACCAAGGCGATATCTAAATTATTTTGAGCTACTTCGCCTATTGTCTCTAGCGATTCTTCTCCGTAAGAGATTCCCATACTAATGGTTAAGGCTAAGTCATTCTTTTCAGCAATATTACGAACACGTGTCAAAAATTCAAAATTCCCTTTTTTCATCTTCTCAATATCTTCAATCTTGGCAACAAAAAGAAAGCGTTCAGAATTAATCCGCTTATAAAAGATATGATTTTCACTGGCCCAATCTGAAATCAGCGTCGTGATCAAAGAGTTCAAGTAGGATATTTGTTTGTCATCTTTTTTGTCAATTAGATCATCATAGTTATCAATTGAAATAAGTCCGATTGCTGACATAATTTAACTCCTCAATAAACTGCTATAGAAATATTAAACACTTTTATATTTTACCACATCTTATACGAATAAGCGATTTCCTAAATAAAGTTTCACGTGAAACTTTATTTAGGAAACCACAAATCAAATACCGGCAAAGATTTTTTCGTTATTTAAAGATTGAATTAAATAACGAATACACTAAATGTTTTTAGTAATAGTATATACAAAAAAAGTTGACAACTGTCAAAAACAGTTGTCAACTTTTGAATAGTAAAAATTATTCTTCGCCTACAAATGGAAGTAATCCCATGATACGTGCGCGTTTAATTGCAACAGTTAGTTTACGTTGGTTTTTAGCCCCTGTACCTGTTACACGACGTGGCAAAATTTTTCCACGTTCAGAAATGAAACGTTTTAACAATTCTGTATCTTTATAATCGATGTGTTCGATATGATTTGCAGCAATATAGTCTACTTTGCGACGTTTACGTCCGCCTCTTCTTTGTTGTGCCATTCTATTTCCCTCCTATCAATTTATTAGAATGGTAAATCATCGTCTGAAATGTCAATTGACGAGTTTCCGAATGGATCAGAATTATCTCGATCAAAGTTAGGCATTCCTGATGGTTGAGAGGATTGATTTTGATTTGTGCTATTGTTTCCGAATCCAGAAGAACCACTAGTATTATACGAAGTATTTCCACCGCTTTCGGTAGTGCGTCGTTGTTCAGAAGCATTTCGAGATTCTAACAATTGAAAATTGTCTGCTACAACTTCAGTTACATATACACGTTGTCCTTGTTGATTGTCATAAGAACGTGTTTGGATTCTTCCAGTCACACCAAGTAATGTACCCTTACGAGCATAATTAGCCAGTGTTTCTGCAGGTTTTCTCCAAATCACACAATTGATGAAATCAGCTTCACGTTCTCCACTTTGGTTTGTAAAATTACGATTTACAGCCAATGTAAAAGACGCGACACCAGTGCCGTTAGCAGTGTATCGTAAATCAGGATCTTTGGTTAATCTTCCTACTAATACAACATTATTAATCAAAGTTCATCATCTCCTCATCGCTTTGTTTCATGTGAAACAATTTTATTCTTCTTCTTTGACAATCATGTGACGGATAATATCGTCATTGATTTTAGCAAGACGGTCAAATTCATTGATTGCACTTGCATTTGATGGAGAAGAAACTTTAACGATGTGATAGATACCCTCACGGAATCCATCCATTTCATACGCTAGACGGCGTTTTTGCCAATCTTTAGACTCGATAACTTCAGCTCCGTTATCTGTCAAGATCGTGTCAAAACGTGCGATCAATGCAGATTTTGCTTCTTCATCAATGTTTGGACGAATGATGTATAAGATCTCATACTTCGTATTTTCCATTGATTATTCACCTCCCTGTGGTCTTAGGCCCCTAGTATATTCTAGGAGCAGAGAGAGTCGCCTGATTAGACTACTCACAAATACCAATTATACATTTTTTTCATCCATAATACAAGATTAATTTTTTGACTTTTGACAGTAAAATTGCTTGCATCAATAAGTACGCACAAAATATTTTCATTTATTAAAAAAACTCCAACAACATCGTGTTGGAGTTACATTACTATTCATCATTCTGACTTTCAGAAGATATTTCTTCTTCTGTTTCAGAAACTTCCGGATCTACAGTGGCCATCGTGACTACTTTCGCTCCGTTTTCCATCTTCATTAAGCGAACGCCTAAAGTTGCACGTCCAGTTTGAGATACTGTTTCAGCGTTAAATCGGATAATGACACCTTTGTCTGTAATTAGCATGATATCTTCTTTGCCTGAAACTGTAGTCAATCCAGCTAACGGTCCATTTTTCGCAGTAATATTCGCAGTTTTTATTCCTTTACCACCACGCCCTTTTATTGGGTATTCTGAACCTTTTGTACGTTTTCCGTAGCCATTCTCTGTGATAACTAATACTTCACTATCTTCTTTGATCACAGAAGCGCCGACAACATAGTCATCTTCTCTTAAACGGATGCCTCGAACGCCTGCAGCAGTTCGTCCCATATCTCGAACCAGCTCTTCTTTAAATGTAACTGAATAGCCATTGTGTGTACCAATAATCATCACATCTTGCCCATTGGTTTCTACTACATTAACTAATTCATCATTTTCGCGTAACCCAATAGCAATCAATCCATTGGCCCGAATATTGGAGAAAGCAGTAACTGATGTACGTTTTACTATACCTAGCCGTGTCGTGAAGAACAGATAACGTCCTTCTTGAGGTCCTCCAGAAGCAGAGATAATCGCTTCGATGCGTTCGTTTGAATCAATACCTAAAAGATTGATCACAGGAATACCTTTAGCAGCTCGTCCGTATTCAGGAATTTCGTATCCTTTAGCTTTATAAACTTTCCCCATGTTAGTAAAGAAAAGTAAAGTATCATGAGTTGAACAAGAAATCAACGTTTTAACAAAGTCTTCATCGTGAATCCCCATGCCTTGAACACCACGACCTCCACGACGTTGAGCCCGAAATTCAGAATTTGCTACTCGTTTGATATACCCATTATTTGTCAGCGTAATGACAATTTCTTCTTCTTCAATCAAATCTTCATCTTCAAGACTCAATACTTCTCCAACAAGTAATTCTGTTCGGCGCTCATCACCAAAGCGTTGACCTAATTCTTGCAATTCTGTTTGGATAATTTCTAAAACTCGCTGAGGATTAGCTAAAATATCTTTTAAGTCAGCAATCAATTCCAACAAACTTTGATATTCATTTTCAATCTTGTCTCTTTCTAATCCTGTTAAACGACGCAAACGCATATCTAGAATCGCTTGCGCTTGTCGATCTGATAGACTGAAACGTTCCATCATTGTGTTTTTTGCTTCATCATCTGAATTAGATGCTCTAATCAATGCAATGATTTCATCAATATGATCAAGAGCAATCCGTAATCCTTCCAAGATGTGAGCACGTGCTTCTGCTTTGTTTTTGTCAAATTGAGTACGACGCGTTACTACCTCTTGTTGATGCTCGATATAATTTTCTAAAATTCGTTTCAAACTTAAAATTTTTGGTACGCCTTTTTCAATCGCCAGCATATTAAAGCCAAAAGATGATTGAAGAGCCGTCATTTTATAAAGGTTGTTCAAAATAACTGAAGCACTAACGTCACGACGAACATCGATCACAATACGCATACCTTCTCGAGAAGATTCATCGCGCAAGTCCGTAATACCTTCGATTCGTTTGTCTCGATGAAGTTCTGAAATCCGCTCAATTAATTTTGCTTTATTGACCATGTACGGCAATTCGGTGACTAGAATTCTTTCTTTACCATTAGGCATCTCAGTAACTTCAACTTTTCCTCGTACCGTAATGGACCCTTTACCTGTCTCATAGGCCCGTCGAATACCTGATTTACCCATAACTAGGCCGCCCGTTGGAAAATCAGGTCCGGGCAAAACTTCCATCAATTCATTCGTTGTTACTTCAGGATTTTCCATTAGCAGCTCAATAGCCGCAATTACTTCATTCAAATTATGTGGTGGAATGTTCGTTGCCATACCTACCGCAATACCTGTTGTACCATTGACTAAGAGATTAGGAAAACGAGCAGGCAATACTGCAGGTTCTCTTTCAGTATCGTCGTAATTACTTTGAAAATCGACGGTATCTTTATTAATGTCTCTTAGCATTTCCATTGCTAATTTGCTCATGCGGGCTTCAGTATACCGCATCGCGGCAGCACCATCACCATCGACTGAACCAAAGTTACCATGACCATCCACTAACATATAACGATAACTAAACGGTTGCGCCATCCGCACCATTGATTCGTAAATCGCACTATCACCATGAGGGTGATATTTACCCATTACATCACCGACGATACGGGCTGATTTTTTATGAGGTTTGTCTGGTGTAACCCCTAATTCATTCATTCCATATAAAATTCTACGATGAACTGGTTTTAGTCCATCTCGAACATCTGGCAAGGCCCTTGCAACAATAACACTCATCGCATAATCGATAAAGGACTCACGCATTTCACTTGTCAGATTGACATCATGAATATTTTGTTTTGCTTCACTCAAGCTATTTCCTCCTTTACGATTGGCTAGATATCAAGATTTTTAACATAATGTGCATTCTCTTCAATAAAGGCACGCCTTGGTTCTACACGATCGCCCATTAGCATTTCAAAAATTTGATCTGCTTCAATTGCATCGTCTACACTTACACGGAGCATCATCCGGTTTTCCGGATCCATTGTTGTTTCCCAAAGCTGATGGTCATCCATCTCACCTAAACCTTTGTATCGTTGAACACTTGGTTTAGGCGTTGCAGGCAATGACTCGATTGTATTCTTCAAATCTTGTTCTGCGTTTTTGCCTGGTTGGATATAATGGATATTTTTTCCTTGTTTTACCCCATAAAGTGGTGGTTGAGCAATATAAACATACCCAGCTTCAACAATTGGTCGCATATAGCGATAGAATAAAGTTAATAGCAATGTTCGGATATGTGCGCCATCGACGTCGGCATCAGTCATAATTACTAATTTATGATAACGTGCCTTAGAAACATCAAAGTCTGCTCCAAATCCTGTGCCCATCGCTGTAAATAGTGAACGGATTTCTTCATTTGCCAAAATTTTATCCATGCTTGCTTTTTCGACATTTAAAATTTTCCCTCGAATAGGCAGAATCGCTTGGAATTCACGACTTCGTCCTTGTTTAGCTGATCCTCCAGCTGAGTCTCCTTCGACAATAAATAATTCGCATTTCTCAGGATCATTACTTGAACAATCTGCTAGCTTACCTGGCAGATTACTAATTTCAAGAGCACCTTTACGTCGAGTCATCTCACGCGCACGCTTAGCTGCTTGACGTGCTTTAGAGGCTAGCAGTCCTTTTTCAACTACTTGGCGCCCAACTGCTGGATTCTCCATCAAAAATTTTGTGAAATGCTCTGAAAATAAACGATCAGTTACAGTCCGCACTTCTGAGTTCCCTAATTTTGTTTTTGTTTGTCCTTCAAACTGAGGATCTGGATGTTTGATGGAAATAACCGCTGTAAGACCTTCTCGAACATCTTCACCTGTTAGATTCTCATCATTTTCTTTCATTAGCTTAGACTTACGTGCATAGTCATTGATAACCCGAGTCAAAGCTGTCTTGAATCCAGACTCATGGGTACCACCTTCATACGTATGAATATTATTAGCAAAACTTAGCAAATTGTTATGATAGCTATCTGTGTATTGTAGAGAAACTTCAACCGTGATGCCCTGTTGTTCCCCTTCAAGATAGATTGGTTCAGGAAAAATAACTGTCTTACTTGCATTTAAGTGTTCAACGTAGCTTTTAATTCCGCCGTCATAATGATATTCCTTCAGAACAGGATGTTCTTCTCGTTTATCTTCAATTGAAATTTTTAAGCCGCGATTCAGAAAAGCTAATTCTCGAACACGTGTAGCCAACTTATCAAAGTTAAAAACAGTAGTTTCTGTAAATATTTCAGGATCCGGTACAAAGTGAACAGTAGTCCCATGACGATCTGTTTCGTCAATCACTTTTAGATCTTCGACAACAGCTCCCCGATGGTATTCTTGATAATAAACTTTGCCTTCTTTGTATACTTTAACATCTAATGTGGTAGATAATGCGTTTACCACTGAAGAACCTACACCATGCAAACCCCCTGAAACTTTATATCCGCCACCGCCAAATTTTCCACCTGCATGAAGAATAGTAAATACAGTTTCAACAGCAGGTCTGCCAGTCTTTGCTTGAATATCTACAGGAATTCCCCGACCGTCATCGACAACAGTAATACTATTATCTTCTTCGATAATTACTTGAATTGCTGTAGCAAAACCAGCAAGTGCTTCATCAATCGAATTATCTACGATTTCCCACACAAGGTGATGGAGCCCTTCTGAACTGGTCGATCCGATATACATTCCTGGACGCTTGCGTACCGCTTCTAAACCTTCTAAGACTTGAATCTGACTGGCGTCATATTCTTTGGCACGTTCAACTAAACTTTTTTCTTCTTCTGTCATTCAGTCTATTCTCCTTTTATGTGTCCTTTGTCTACGTAAAAAATCTCTGCTTCAACAGACATTTTATCTTTTACATGTTCAAGTGTGGTTGTGGTAATAAATGTTTGTACTTTTCCTTCAATTGTTTCTAGTAAGTGTAACTGACGAGAATCGTCTAATTCACTCATGACATCATCTAACAAAAGAATCGGATATTCTCCCGTTTCTTCTTTCATCAAATCAATCTCTGCCAATTTTACACTTAATGCAGTGGTTCGCTGTTGACCTTGGGATCCGAATGTTTGAACATTCCTATCATTGATTAAAAAGTTGAGATCATCTCGGTGTGGACCCACTAGAGAAATCTGTCTCATTTTTTCACGTGTTTTCACTTGATCCAGTGCATCTTTGAATTGTTGTTGAACTTGTTCTAGAGATGCACTTACAGTACCAACACTAGACAAGTATTCTATTTGTAAAACTTCTTTTTCATCACTTATTTTTTGATGGAGTTGATTGGCCCAAAATGCTAATCGTTTTACAAAACGTTGTCGTGCAAAAATGATCTTGCTGCCAAATTCAATCAATTGTTCAGTCAACACAGTGAGATAGAGCTCATCATTTTGCTTTTTTTCAAATAATTGCTTCAAATACTGATTTCGCTGTTTCAAAACACTTTGATATTGCACAAGATCATACAAATAAATCGGATCAATCTGTCCAATTTCCATATCGATAAATTTTCTTCTTACTTGAGGACTTCCTTTAACAAGTGAAAGATCTTCGGGGGCAAAAAGAATTACATTCAATTGCCCTATGTAACTACTAAGTTTTTTTTGCTCAATATGATTGACTTTCGTTTTACGACCTTTTTTAGTTAAAAATAATTCTAATGGTATGGTAGAATGCCCTCGAGACACAGCTCCGCTAACTTGAGCCCCAGCTGTATCCCAACGAATCAACTCTTGTTCACTTGTAGTTCGATGACTTTTTGTCATCGCTAAAACATAAATACTTTCTAAAACGTTGGTTTTTCCTTGAGCATTCTCGCCTAAAAAAATGACAAGATTTTTATCGAAAGATAATTCCAAAGATTCATAGTTGCGATAATTATTTAGCTGAAGATTATTCAGACGCATCTGAGGCTTCCTTCTTTACCATAAAAAAAGTACCCTCATCAGGTATCTCAATCCTCATTCCCGCATATAATTTGCGGCCTCGTCTATTCTCTGGCTCTCCGTCTACAAGTACCGTATGTTCAGCTAGGAACCATTTTGCTTGTCCTCCACTGCTGATTACGCTGACTTCTTTCAACATTTGTCCTAACGTCATATATTCAGTTTCTAAAGGTATTTGCATTTTCATATTATCCCTCGATTCTATAGAAGAACGTATACCATTATTATACTCTTTTTTAAGGAATAAAACAAATTTATCCGTATAATTTTCATTCTGAGAAGTTTTGATTGTTTTAGATAAAAAATAAGCAAAAACAAAAAGAAGGGCTTAAAATCGATTTTAAGCCCTTCTAAACTATTTTTGTATTTTCAGACGTTTGTTTCATGCATTTACAATAAATATGAAAAATTCTAATTTGTGCGGACTGGTGTAATCAATTGAATAAAGCTTCCTTGACTTTCAGTTGGTTCCAAAGTGAATGGTCTGATAGCAGAAATAAAGCGAATCGTGATGTTTGTATCTCCAAAAGCTCTTAGAGCCGCCTTCATGTAATCAGGATTGAAAGAGATTTCCAATGGTTCTCCTGAAACTTGCTCGTAGGATAGATCTTCTTCTACTTTACCAATCTCAGGAGAATTCCCATATAAAATAACAGAATTTTCATTTATTGACAAACGAACAATGTTATTTCTTCCTTCATGTGAAAGTAAAGATGCGCGTTCGATGGCTGACAACAATTCTGGAACTGAAAATTCAATTTCTGTGTTAAAACTTGATGGTATCAATCGATTTGTATCTGGGTAAGTCCCTTCTAATAGGCGTGAATAGAACTTCATTGTATTGGTTTGGAACAATACTTGATTATCCATGATACTGATTTGAATAGCTTCTTCTTCATCTGTTAAAGAACGGGACAATTCAGTCAAACTTTTCCCAGGAATAACGATGTTGAAATTCGCTTCCCCACTTTCTAATGGAATTACTCGTTGACTTAATCGATGGGAATCTGTAGCTACAGCTAATAATTTCTTATTTTCAAGAACAAAATGAACACCGGTTAGAATTGGACGACTTTCGTGCTGTGAAACAGCAAAAACTGTTTCGTTAACAATTTTATTTAGAATGTGAGCAGGAACTTCGATGCGATCTTGACTTTCGACAACTGGTAAATGTGGATAACTATCAGCATCTAATCCATTTACAGTAAAGTTAGCTTTCCCTGAAGTTATTGCTACTTGGTTATTTTCTATCACTTCCAGCGTAACAGTATTATCCGGTAAGCGACGAATGATTTCACTAAAAAATCGTGCTTGTAAAATAATTGCTCCTGTTTGTTCAATTTTCATTTGAACTTTTTCTTTCTCTACGCTTAAAAAAGTCTCAATTGAAATATCAGCATTACTTCCTGTCAGAGTTAAACCTTTATCAGTTAGAACTAATTTAACACCTGTAAGGATCGGTATGGTAGTTTTTGATGAAATGGCACGTTGAACGGTTTGTAATTCTTGCATGAACTCTGTTCGATTTAAAGTTACTTTCATTAGGAGCACTCCTTTTATTTATAGTTATTAAATAAGGTAATAGTAGTAATAGGCTTGTTAGTATTGTGGATAACTAGAAAATATCATTGAGACGTCAACGAAAACGCCTGTGTATAACCTGTGCATAACTTTTTGACATGTTTTTGCTTTATCCACAACTCAACTAAAGAGAATGTTTTTGATTTCTGAAATTTCATTCTTAATGGTAGAATCCGTTTCTGAAAGATGTTGGATTTTTTCATGAGCATGAATGACTGTAGTATGATCTTTACCTCCGAATTCAGCTCCAATTTTAGGTAAAGAGTTATCCGTTAGTTCACGAGAAAGAAACATGGCGATTTGCCGAGGTACGACAATTCCTTTGACACGTTTTTTTCCTTTGAGATCATTTATATGGATATGGTAGTATTTTGCAACTTCCTCTTGGATTTGCAATATAGAAACTTGAGTGCTTCCATGACTTGACTTTAATGCTTTGATTGCTTCTGCAGCTAAGCTTGTTGTAATATCCGAATTTTGCATAGTTGCAAATGCTTGTACACGCACTAATGCGCCTTCTAATTCCCGAATATTCGAATCAATTTGTCCTGCGATATAACTCAGTGTATCGTCAGGGATTTCGAGGCGTTCAGCTTCTGCTTTTTTTCTTAAAATCGCTGTTCTAGTTTCTAGATCTGGAGGTGTAATATCTACAGATAACCCCCATGCGAAACGTGAAACCAATCGTTCAGGTAACGTGGGTATTTCATTTGGTAAGCGATCACTTGTCAAAACGATCTGCTTGTTATTTCGATAAAGCTCTTCAAATGTATTAAAGAATTCTTCTTGTGTCCCTTCTTTATTGACCAAAAACTGAATATCATCAACAAGTAAGAGATCAACATTTCGGTATTCATTCCGAAAATCTTCCATTTTATTCTTTTGGATCGAAGTAATAAAATCATTAGTGAAGTTCTCACTGCTCACATATTTGATTTTTGCATTTGGTCTTTTTAACAGCATTTGATGTCCGATAGCATGCATCAAGTGAGTTTTTCCTAGACCCACACCACCATAGAAGAATAACGGATTATAGATAGAACCGGGATCTTCAGCTACAACTAAAGCTGCAGCATGAGCCATCTGATTTCCTTTACCTATAACAAATGTATCAAAAGTATATTTTTCGTTTAGAATAGTTTTTCCTTTTTTTTCTGCTTTTTCAGTAACTGTTTGTTCAACAGAAGGCGATTTTTGCAGAGCTTCTGCTTCTTCAGCAGTGACAAAACTAGGAATTAGTTCTTCACCGGTCTTCATGAAGCCCATCTCAACAATTTTTGCAGCTAGATTTTTTTCCCAATAAGATTTATGAAGATCACTGGGTACTTCAATCAATAACTGATTTTTTTCAAAAGATAATATGTTGGCTGTTTCGATCCAAGCACTGTAACTTGCTGGATTAAGTTCTTCTTTAAAAGATTTCTGAAGATCTCGCCAAATGGAATCAGCAGATGACATAAATTGTCCTCCTATAGCTAAGAATAGATAATACTAATTTAGCACGGATGGAAGAAGTTTTCCACAGATTATAATAAAAAAGGTTAGAAAAAAATACTTTTCCACATCTATGGAAAAAAGAACAGGAGAAATTAACTTATCAAATTTACGGTTATCCACAGAGGAGGAGTGTTTGTGGATTGTTACAATAATCTCTTGTTTATCCACAAGTAACTGTTAATCAAATACGTTGATGTAAAAGCGTTTTACTGATTTATGCACAGCTAGAAAAGTGTATGTGGATAACTTTTTAGAAGGGTGTTTATTTGTGGAAAAAGCAGGAAAAACTTGTGGAAATAAGTTATCCACAAAAATGCAAAATCCACAAGTAACACACAGTTCATTTAGTTTATGTGGAAAACAAGACAGTAAAGTGGGTGAATTTTATATTGACAAAACACTGTCTGACTCGTTATACTATCAAAGTATGTCTATGCGCATAATCATTATTTTGATGGAGGTGTCACTAAATGAAAAGAACTTATCAACCAAATAAACGTAAACGTCAAAAAGTTCACGGATTCCGTAAACGTATGAGTACAAAAAATGGACGTCGTGTTTTAGCAAGTCGTCGTCGTAAAGGCAGAAAGGTTATTTCTGCATAAGCCACTGAATGCCAGTGGTTTTTTTTATGCCGTTTTTTAAGGAATATAGTGAATCCCTTTTACTAAATATGGTATTATTGACAGGTGAGTAACCAAAGTAGAAAGAAATGAAGGAACCAAGATGAGAAAGGCATATCGCGTAAAAACAGAACAAGACTTTCAAAAGGTTTTTCAGAAAGGAAAGTCTTTTGCAAACCGTAAATTTGTTGTCTATGTTCTGCAGAAAGATCAGCCACATTTTCGTGTCGGATTATCTGTAGGAAAAAAAGTAGGAAATGCTGTTAAACGAAATGAGATCAAACGAAAAATCAGAGCAAGTCTCACGGATATGCAACCTAGAATCAAACCTACACTCGATTTCATCGTAATTGCTCGTCCAAGTGTTTCGAATTGCTCTTCTCAAGAAGTATACTCGAATTTAGAGCATGTGTTAAAGCTTGCTAAAATCATTAACTAACGGAAAGGAATTATTTAAGTGAAAAAAGGAAAACGTATCTTACTATTTTTGGGGATCGTCTCATTGGTAGTTGTCTTGTCTGCCTGTAGCGCAACTGGGGAAGTGAATGCGCAAAGTTCAGGATTATGGGATCGTTATATCGTTTATTACTTTGCTGAAGCGATCAAGATGCTATCTTTTGGCAATGCTGGGATTGGGATCATTCTATTTACTCTGATCATTCGGATTATTCTCATGCCTTTAATGCATTTTCAAACAAAGAGTATGCGAAAAACTCAAGAATTGCAGCCAAAATTAAAAGCTCTGCAACAACAATATGCATCGAAAGATAGTGAAACACAAAATAAATTACGTGCAGAAACGCAACGGCTTTATGCAGAAAATAATGTGAATCCTTATGCCGGATGTTTGCCGCTACTTGTCCAAATGCCAATTTTGATGGCATTATGGCAATCGATTTCGCGGGTTCCAGCTTTACAAGAAGGAAAATTTTTGTGGTTACAATTAGGGGACCGAGATCCTTACTTTATTTTACCTATATTAGCTGCACTATTTACATTTGCAAGTACTTATTTGTCTAGTATGAGTCAAATAGAATCAAATGCTAGTTTAAAGATAATGAATTTTGCAATGCCATTGATGATTTTATTGATGGGGATCAATATCGCTAGTGGTTTATCTTTATACTGGGTTGTATCCAATGCATTCCAAGTAGTACAAACGTTGATTTTGAATAATCCATTCAAGATTCGTCAAGAAAGAGAAGAAGCTGCTCGAAAAGAAAGAGAACGAGAAAGAGCGCTGAAGAAAGCAATGAGTCCTAAGAAAAAACGTAAGAAATAAAAGGAGGTTGCAGATAATGCCGATTTATGAAGGTCTTACAGTAGATGAAGCTATCCAAGAAGGATTGCATGCTTTAGGTTTAAACAAGGATCAAGCAGTGATCGATGTTTTGGATGAGGGGAAAAAAGGTTTTTTGGGTATTGGTAAAAAGAATGCCCGCGTATCAATTGAAAGAAGTGCTGCGGATGAATCAAAAATCATCACAGAATCAGTAACTGAAATAATTGAAGAAATCTTAGAACCTGAACTTGAGGAATCAGTGCTTACTGCAAAATCGCAAGCAGATACGGAAGAAAAACCTAACGCAAAGGATCTTTCTGATGATGAAGCACTTACTCATCTTGCTTTATATTTGACTAACATTTCTAAAGCATTGAATGCACCAGCCCTTGTAAAAACAGCACGAGAAGATGGCTTGATCGTTTTTCATCTAGATACACAAAAGCAAGGACTCCTGATTGGAAAACATGGAAAAACACTAAATGCTTTACAATATCTGGCACAAGTATATATTCATCGAATCGCAGCAAATAAGCTATCCGTGGTTGTTAATGTAGGTGATTATCGTGAAAAGCGTCAGGCAATTTTAGAGCGTCTGGCCAATAGAACAGCAGAAAAAGTTAAACGCACAGGTAGACCAGTCTTTTTAGAACCTATGCCAGCTTTTGAAAGAAAGCAAATCCATTCTGCATTAAGTAAGGATGCCCAAATACAAACACACTCTGAAGGTGACGAGCCTTATCGGTACTTGGTGGTTGAACCAGCGAAAAAAAACTTTTAAGTCTAAAGGAATTGACAAGATATTTGAAACCAAGTATTCTTGACTAGAAATCATTCTTATCAAAGTAAACATACGATGAGTAGTTCTTACTTTGGTGAAAAAAAGAGTCCGTTTGCCACGGACTCTTTTTTTATATTAATTGTATTGGTAGTATCGAGGTTTAGCAGTTTATTGTTGAGGGAAATTAGCCGCCGATTGTAGATTGTGTAAACTGTACAACTGTTCCATAAGCAAAAATTTCTAAAAAAGTTTTCCCGTTTTCTACGATCCGATCATGTTCAAAATGGCAGTTGATTACAGCATTAGCACCATAACTGTGCGCTTTTTCTTTCAGACGAAAAGCAACATCAGAGAGAAGCGCATTCAAATCGATTTCAGGATCAAATAAATCTACTTCAATTTTATCTGCGGCAAAGACAATATCGCGAACAATGTATGGCCGATTGACATTTCCGGTAGAAAGAATGATTTCCTTGATGCGAGAAGAAGTATCTATTTTTTTGGACGTATCCATAAAAATCCCTCATTTCTTATTGTTTCCTTTATTTTAAATGTTTTTAGTGTTTGATGCAAAAGATTAAAAGTTTACCAAGTAGACTTGCGACAAAATAAAAAGTATGCTAATCTATTCCCAGAATTTTATATGACAAGCAGTCAAAGTGCTAAGTCTATCCGTTATGAGTTTGACGGGTGGAGTGGGCGCTTTTTTTATGCGAAAAATTAGGAGGAGCTTTAGTATGGTGAGTATTACGCAGGAATTTGATACGATTGCAGCAATATCTACGCCCCCTGGTGAAGGAGCGATCAGTATTGTTCGATTAAGTGGTGAACAAGCAATTTCCATAGCAGATGCTGTCTTTCAATCAGGAAAGAAAAAACTAATAGATGTGAGTAGCCACACGATACATTATGGCCATATTTTTGACCCTGAGAAGTATCAAATGATGGATGAAGTTATGGTATCGATCATGAGAAAACCAAAAACTTTTACTAGAGAAGATATAGTAGAAATCAATTGTCACGGCGGGATTGTTGTCGTTAATCAAATTTTGCAATTAGTTTTGCGTCAAGGAGCACGGTTGGCTGAACCGGGAGAGTTTACAAAGCGTGCTTTTCTTAATGGGCGTGTTGATTTATCTCAAGCTGAAGCAGTGCTGGATTTGATTCGTGCAAAAACTGATAAAGCAATGAATCTCGCTATCAACCAATTAGATGGTAACCTCTCAAGATTGATCCGACAACTACGGCAAGAGATCTTAGAGACATTGGCACAGGTAGAAGTAAATATCGATTATCCAGAATATGATGATGTCGAAGAATTGACAACACGTTTATTATTAGAAAAGGCAAATCAAGTCCAGAAACAGATACAAGCTCTTTTACAGACAGCACAGCAAGGAAAAATTTTACGAGAAGGTCTCAGTACAGCAATTATTGGTCGGCCAAACGTAGGCAAGTCAAGTCTGCTAAATCACTTATTACGGGAAGAGAAAGCAATTGTAACAGATATTGCAGGTACTACTAGAGATGTTATTGAAGAGTATGTAAACGTACGTGGTGTGCCTTTAAAGTTAGTTGATACCGCAGGAATTCGTGAAACAGAAGATATCGTTGAGAAAATTGGTGTTGAACGTAGTCGCAAAGCACTCAGTGAAGCGGATTTGATTTTATTAGTACTAAATCAAAGTGAGTCACTCACGACAGAAGATAAACAATTATTGGATATTACATCTGGAAATAAACGAATCATTTTGCTAAATAAAACAGATTTACCTTCAAGAATCAATCAAGAAGATTTAGTGCCCTATTTGGAGAATGAGCCTGCTCTTCCTATTTCGGTATTAACGAGTGAAGGATTGGATCAACTTGAACAAGCAATAGCTGACTTGTTTTTTGGTGGAAATACAGGAGACAAAGATGCTTCTTATCTCTCAAACACTCGTCATATTGCATTATTGGAAAAAGCAGAACATTCATTAGCAGAAGTGATTCAAGGAATTGAAAGTGGGATGCCTGTTGATCTTGTGCAAATCGACATGACTCGTTGCTGGGATTATTTAGGCGAAATTGTTGGAGATAGTGTTCAAGATGAATTAATTACGCAGTTATTTAGTCAATTTTGTTTAGGAAAATAAAATTACCAAAGGAGAATACGATGCAAGAATATCAAGCAGAAGAATATGAAGTCATAGTAGTTGGTGCAGGTCATGCTGGATCAGAGGCTGCTCTTGCAGCTAGCCGTATGGGGTGTAAAACATTATTGTTAACCATCAATTTAGATATGGTTGCATTTATGCCTTGTAATCCATCAGTAGGAGGTCCTGCTAAAGGTGTAGTTGTTAGAGAGATTGATGCTCTCGGGGGCGAGATGGGGAAGAACATCGACAAAACATACATTCAAATGAGAATGTTGAATACAGGTAAAGGACCGGCTGTGCGTGCATTGCGTGCACAAGCAGATAAACATGCCTATGCTTCTGAAATGAAAAAAACCATTGAAATGGAGCAAAATTTGACATTACGCCAGGGTATTGTAGAGAAATTGATTGTTGAGGATGGTATTTGTAAAGGCGTTGTTACTGCAACTGGAGCTCGTTACCAAGCAAAATCGGTGATCATTACTGCTGGAACTGCGCTACGTGGGGAAATTATTATTGGTGAACTAAAATATTCTTCGGGACCTAATAATTCTCAACCATCCATTGGACTTGCTGATCATTTAAAAGAGTTAGGTTTAGAAATTGCGCGCTTCAAAACTGGTACGCCGCCACGTGTGAAGTCAAGTACCATCAACTATGATGTAACTGAGATCCAACCCGGTGACGAAGCCCCTAATCACTTTAGTTACAGTACACCAGATAGCCAATACAAAACCAATCAAGAACCTTGCTGGTTAACCTATACCAATGAACATACACATCAAATCATTAATGATAATATTCATCGTGCACCAATGTTTACTGGAATCGTTGAAGGGGTTGGAGCAAGGTACTGCCCTTCGATCGAGGACAAAATCGTACGTTTTGCCGATAAATCACGCCACCAATTATTTTTAGAGCCAGAAGGTTTAGATACCGAAGAAGTGTATGTCCAAGGACTTTCAACTTCTCTTCCAGAAGACGTCCAAGTCAATATGCTCCATTCGATTGCCGGGCTTGAAAAAGTTGAGATGATGCGTACGGGTTATGCTATTGAATATGATGTTGTAGTACCACATCAGTTACGACCAACGTTAGAAACAAAAGTCATCGCTAACCTTTTTACAGCAGGACAAACAAATGGAACGAGCGGATATGAAGAAGCAGCGGGTCAAGGATTGATTGCTGGCATAAATGCTGCTCTTAAGATTCAAGGAAAAGAGCCTTTTATTATGAAACGTAGTGATGGATACATCGGAGTAATGATCGATGATCTAGTAACAAAAGGGACTAATGAGCCATACCGTCTATTGACATCGAGAGCAGAATATCGGTTGTTGCTGCGTCACGATAATGCGGATCTTCGTCTAACAGAAGTCGGACACCAAATTGGCTTAGTGGAAGAGCCACAATACCAAGCCTATCTAACAAAAAAAACAGCTGTAGAAGAGGAAATCCAACGTCTAAAAAAAGTACGTATCAAACCAACACCATCTGTTCAAACTTTCCTCAAAGAGAAAGGAACCGCTCCATTAAAAGATGGTGTTCTAGCAAATGAATTTCTACGCCGTCCAGAAGTAAATTATCAAGAACTCTTGCAGTTTATCGAAGCAAACCCTGCATTAAAGCCGAAGGAAATTGAGCAAGTAGAGATTCAGATCAAATATGAAGGATATATCAAAAAAGCCCTTGAAAAAGTAGAAAAACTAAAACGCATGGAAGCAAAACGGATTCCTGAAAACATTGATTATGAAGCAATCAATGGTCTTGCAACTGAAGCAAAACAAAAACTACAAAAAATACAACCAGAAACCATCGCTCAGGCCAGCCGAATTAGTGGCGTAAATCCAGCCGACATAAGTATATTGATGGTCTACATCGAACAAGGAAAGATTGCGAAAATAACAGAACCAGCCTAAAGAGGCTGGTTTTTTTATTCGGAAAAGTCGTAATCTTTTTGGTGACTACCGTCTTTTTTAAATACTTCTACACCAGTTTTTTTATTTTCAGCGATTTCTTTTGCCCGAGCAATGGCATCTTCTTTAATATTAAAATGATCACTAGCTCGTTTAGCGCCTTCAGATAAAACAATCCATTTATCTTCTTCAAATTTTACTTGAACATTGGCTGTCAGAAGTTTTTTTGCATTTTTATTTTTGGTATGCGGATCATCTTTTTGAGGATTTTTTTCCTTACGAAATTCTTTCTTTTCTTCTTCACTGGCATTTTCTAGCCATTTTTCCGCTTGGCTAGTAGCAATAGGAATTGCCCGATCGTCTGTATAGCCATCATTCAACAAAGCATTTGCAATATCAATTGCTTTTTTTCGAACCAACGGATCCAAGTTTTTCATTGAAGCAGGATAATCTTTCATATTCCAAGGCATTTTGTACTCCCCCTTTTTTCTTTTAGTTTACCTACTTTTGCCAAAATATGGAAAAAATTGAATTTCAGTACGGAAAGAGAAATAAATTATTTTACCTTCTATATCCTTATTAAAACCCTTTTTGTGTACGCTTTCTTTGCTCATTTTTTATTGAAATTATTTTTGATTTTAAAATTAAATAAGCGTTATATTTCCAAAAAAAAATTTAATGGTTTAGAATTTTGTTATAGACAAAAGGAGGATGTAAGATGAGTGAACCTATTTTGAATGATCCGCGCGAACTTTATCAAACAGGTAAATTTAAAAAACAGGATCAAGATACTCCTGCTTAGCAAGAAGAAATGATGCCTGAGCCGGATTGTGGAGAAGAAACATATGAAGGAACAAATCAATTAGAAAATCGACGGGTACTGATTACGGGTGGAGATTCAGGAATTGGTCGAGCGGCAGCCATTGCTTTTGCACGAGAAGGGGCCGATATCGCCTTACATTTTTTTCCAGGAGAAGAAAAAGATGCCGAGGAAGTTGCTCACTATATCGAACAAGCTGGACGTAAAGCTATCCTATTACCATATGATCTGAGAGATGAAGCAGCTCCTCAAGAAATCGTTGAAAAAGCAGTAAAAGGGCTAGGCGGTTTGGATACGCTTGTTTTGAACGCTGCGCAACAAATCACACGTCCCTCTATTTCAGAATTACCCTTTGAGCAAGTAAAAGATACGTTCATGGTGAATATATTATCCATGTTTGCTTTAGTTAAAGCTGCAGAACCTCATCTCCCAGCAGGTGGGGCCATTGTGACAACGACTTCTGTTCAAGCTTTTAGTCCAAGTGCTCATTTAATGGATTATGCTGCAACTAAGGCTGCTATTGCTAGTTTCACAGTTAGTTTGGCAAAACAGTTTGCTGAAAAGGGAATTAGAGTAAACGGTGTAGCACCAGGCCCAATTTGGACACCTCTACAGTTGGATCATGGACAACCTCAGGATCAGTTACCTGAATTTGGCCAAAATTCGTTGTTACAACGTGCAGGACAACCAGCCGAGTTAGCACCTGTGTATGTTTTTCTGGCGTCGAACAAAGCAAGCTATGTAACAGCTCAAATTTATGGAGTAACTGGTGGAGAAGCAATCAATCTATAAGAAGTGATCAAATATTAGGAGGTGTCTTATGAATAAAGGATGGAAAACTTTAGCGATTGTAGTTTCATTGATTTTTATTACTGTGTTATTGCCAATATTATTATTGGGCAATCCTTATTTTAGTTTACCGTTTGGCTTAGATCGAAAAGAAAGATTTATTTCCTTCTTTTTCACGAATTATTTCCTACAACAATATCTTTTTTGGGCAGCAGCAGTTCTAATTATCTTTTTCCTTTGTTTCATTCTAGTTATTATCTTCTATCCTAGAACAAAAGCTACTTTTGTTTTGAAAGAGGATAAAGGAACATTGTCGATTGATAAAAAAGCAATTGAAGGTTTAGTACGAACAAAGGTTAGTGAAAAAGAATTTGTTGATGGACCTAAAGTGAATGTTAAAGCAACTAAAAATCGAATCAGCGTAAAAATCAAAGGAAGATTAAAACGTACTTCTGCATTGGTAGGTAAAACAGAGAATTTGATGACTGAGATCCAGCAAGATTTGCAGAGAACGTTAGGATCAAGTGAAAAAGTCAAAGTCGATGTTTCTTATACGAACTACGAAGAACAGAACACTACAGAAAATCCACGTGTAGAATAGGAGGTCTATCAATGAAAGAGCTTGAACAATATAAGATCCCTATTATCTTTGGAGCGATTGGATTAGTGTTAGCTTTACTATTTGTCAGCATTGGCTTTTTCAAAACACTACTGATCATTATGCTCACAGGATTAGGCTTTGCCCTAGGGATGTACGTACAGAGAACGGGAATGTTAGATCAATTTCTAAAACAATAAGAACTCAGGAGGAATTTAAATGAATAACGAAAAAAACGAATTAAAAAATGAAAAACCAGTAAGTGCACATCCAGATCCAGTCGTACCAAACACGGATCATACGACAAAAGAAAACGATATTCCGATGACAGAAGCACCAGACCCAGTTGTACCTCATGCGCAAGAAGCGGTTGAACAGCACCAAGCAACAGTTGGAAACCAACATCATAATCAGACAGAAAAACCTAGTGGATTTCAAGGTCCTACTGGAGAAACATCCGTAAATGGTTCTTTGACCTATGATGATAAAGTTATTCAAAAAATTATTGGTATCGCTCTGGAAGATGTTGATGGTCTGTTAACAGTTGATGGAGGGTTTTTCTCAAATATTGCAGAGAAATTAGTAAATACAGATAATGTAACCTCTGGGATCAATACTGAAGTTGGCAAAAAACAAGTCGCTGTTGATATGGATATTGTGGTAGAGTACGGACGAAATATTCCAGAAGTTGCGGAGAGAGTTAAAGAAGTGATTCATAGAGAAGTAGCCAATATGACTCAACTAGATGTAATTGAAGTCAATATCAATGTGGTCGATATTAAGTCAGAAGCTGAGTATCAAGAAGATAGCGAGACAGTTCAAGATAAAGTCTCCAACGCGGCATCAAAAACAGGAGATTTTGCTTCTCGACAAACAGAAAAAGCTAAAGGTGCAGTAGAACGAACATCTGATCGTATGCAAGAAAATAATGAACCTCGCGTTCATTAATTAATAATAGAAAAAATAAGAGCTATCCTTCATGTTGAAGGGTAGCTCTTATTTTATCGATCAATTTTTTTGAAAAACAGATTCTTTCTATATTATTTAACTAAAAAATTGATAGAACTGATAATACACTTTTACAGCTGCTTACTGACTATTCATACAAGTAACAATTTCATCAGAATACAGATACAATTTTGTAATTGTATTTTTTAAGTCTAGTGAGTTAGTATTTACCGGTCATGGAAAATGATGCATTTTTTTGTCTGAGTACAAGTTCAAATTTTTGCCATAAACTAACCACAAACAATTAAATAAAAACCGTCGAGGAAAAATTAAAATCTCTTTGAAAGCAATGTATTCCTATTGCATCTCAAAACTTTTTGCGTTAAAGTAGGAATTAGTCTGTGAAACATTTTTCTGTTTCACAAAAATAGAAAGGATTCATTATGCTGCCAGAAGAATTTCAAAAACAATTATCTATTCAAGGAATTGAGTTGTCATCTGAACAGCTCAAGCAATTTGCTACTTACTATGATCGGTTGATTGAATGGAATCAAAAAATGAACCTCACTGCAATTACCGATCAAAAAGAAGTATATTTGAAACACTTTTATGATTCGATTTCTTTAGCTTTTGTGACAGCATTCAAAGAAGATGCACATTTATGTGATGTCGGTTCTGGAGCAGGTTTTCCTAGTATTCCATTGAAAATCATCTTCCCACAACTAAAGATAACAATCGTTGATTCACTGAATAAACGGATTACTTTTCTACAAACTTTAGTGGCAGATTTAGGTTTAAAAGATGTTTACTTGTTTCACGATCGAGCAGAAACATTTGGTCAAAAAGAGTTCCGAGAATCCTTTGATTATGTCACTGCTCGAGCAGTAGCTCGTTTAAATATTTTAACGGAACTATGCTTGCCTCTCGTTAAAAAGAACGGGTATTTCTTTGCCTTAAAAGCAGCAAAAAGCGAAGAAGAATTAATAGAAGCAAAATCAGCAATCGCATTACTTGGTGGTAAGTTTATTGAAGAAAAAAAATTGACATTGCCTGTTAGTAATGATGAACGGCATCTTTTGATCATCAAAAAAACGAAAGAAACGCCAAAAAAATACCCGCGCAAACCTGGTTTGCCGGCGAAACAACCAATCAAGTAGGAGGAAGCAGAATGGCACGTATTATTTCGGTGGCAAATCAAAAAGGCGGCGTAGGCAAAACAACAACTACAGTCAACCTGGGTGCTTGTTTGGCTTATGTAGGAAAAAAAGTCTTACTAGTAGATATTGATGCTCAAGGAAACGCCACAAGTGGAGTAGGAATTCGTAAACCAGATGTTGATAAAGATATCTACGATGTATTGGTGAATGAAACACCAATCGTAGAGGCAATATTGCCAAGTAGTCGTGAGAATTTAGATATTGTTCCTGCGACGATTCAATTAGCTGGTGCTGAAATTGAATTAACTTCAATGATGGCTCGGGAATCTCGTTTGAAATCGGCATTGAATGAAATCAAAGATCAATATGACTATATATTTATTGATTGCCCCCCCTCTCTTGGACATTTGACGATCAACGCATTTACAGCCAGCGACTCTATTTTAATACCCGTTCAATGTGAATATTACGCATTGGAAGGACTAAGTCAGTTATTGAATACCGTGCGTCTAGTTCAAAAGCACTTTAATCCTGAATTAGAAATTGAAGGTGTTTTGTTGACAATGTACGATGCACGGACAAATCTAGGTGCTGAAGTAGTAGAAGAAGTTCGTCGTTATTTCCAAGAAAAAGTTTATGAGACAATTATTCCACGTAATGTACGCTTATCAGAAGCCCCAAGTCATGGTCTATCTATTATTGATTATGATCCACGTTCAAAGGGTGCTGAAGTATATCAGACATTAGCAAAGGAAGTGTTGACTCGTGAAAAATAAAGGGAAAGGTTTAGGACGGGGGATCGATGCACTATTTCAAGATCTTCAAGGCTTAGAAGAAGTAGATATCAAAACAGAGGAAGTGGTTGAGCTCCCTTTAAATGAATTAAGACCAAACCCTTACCAGCCACGTAAAACCTTCGATGAAGTCTCACTTCAAGAACTAGCTAATTCAATTCAACACGCAGGTGTTTTTCAGCCGATTATTGTTAGAAAATCTACTGTAAAGGGCTATGAAATCATTGCTGGTGAACGACGTTTTCGTGCATCCAAGTTAGCAAAAAAAGAAACGATACCTGCAATTATCCGTGATTTTGATGAAGAAGCAATGATGCAAGTAGCTGTTCTAGAGAATCTGCAAAGAGAAGATTTAAATCCTTTAGAAGAAGCTGAAGCGTATGAAATGCTGATGAAAAATCTTAAATTAACACAAGCAGAAGTGGCAACACGATTAGGCAAAAGTCGTCCTTATATTGCAAATTATCTTCGTCTATTATCATTGCCAAAGTTGGTAAAAGAGATGGTACAAGATGAACGCTTATCAATGGGACAGGCGCGCACACTGCTAGGGTTAAAAAACAAAGATCTGATTTTAAAATTAGCCAATCGATGTGTGAAAGAAAATCTTACTGTTCGCCAATTAGAACAATTAGTGTCTGAAATGAATGATGCTAAAAATGAGAAGAAGAAAATTCCTCGTTTGATTCGTGAAAAACCCTATTATTTGCGGGAAAGTGAAGAACGACTAATGGACAAGTTTGGGACAAATGTTGAAATCCATGAAAAGGAAGGTAAGGGGAAAATAGAGATTGAGTACCTTTCACAGAAAGATTTAACACGAATCCTTGATTTATTGAACATTCAATTTGATGAAGCTTGAGGTGATAAATATGTATGATCTTGGTGACATTGTTGAAATGAAGAAACCCCATGCATGTAAAGCAAACCGTTGGGAAATTATCCGTATGGGTGCGGACATCAAAATAAAATGTACGAACTGTGGCCATATTGTTATGCTTACTCGCCGTGAGTTCGACAAAAAAATGAAAAAAATCCTAGAAAAAAAAGAGAAAGAGTGAAATAATAAATGGCTTTAACTGCTGGAATCGTTGGACTACCTAATGTAGGTAAATCTACTTTATTTAATGCTATAACGAAAGCTGGAGCGGAAGCAGCAAACTATCCTTTTGCTACGATCGATCCAAATGTAGGGATGGTGGAAGTCCCTGATTGGCGTTTACAACGTTTGACGGAATTAGTACATCCAAAAAAAACTGTACCGACAACATTTGAATTTACGGATATCGCAGGAATCGTTCGCGGAGCTAGTAAAGGAGAAGGACTAGGAAATCAATTTCTAAGTCATATCCGTCAGGTAGATGCTATTTGTCATGTAGTCCGTTGTTTTGATGATGACAATATTACACACGTTGAAGGACGGGTAGATCCACTAGCGGATATCGATACTATTAATTTAGAATTAGTCTTGGCTGATTTAGAATCTATCAATAAACGTTATGCACGTGTTGCTAAAGTTGCGAAAACAAAAGATAAAGATGCTGTAGCTGAATTAGCAGTTTTAGATAAAATTAAACCTGTTTTAGAAGAAGGTCTATCCGCACGTTCTATTGAATTTACTGAAGAAGAACAAAAAATCGTTAGAGGATTGTTTTTGCTGACAACAAAACCTGTTCTATATGTAGCAAACGTTGCAGAAGATGATGTGGCAAATGCAGAAGAGAATCCCTATATTAAAAGTGTGAAAGAATTTGCCGAGAGTGAACATGCGGAAGTGATCGTCATTAGTGCTCGAGCAGAAGAAGAAATCGCTGAATTGGATGATGAAGATAAAGCAGAATTTTTGGAAGCTTTAGGCATTGAAGAATCTGGTTTAGATCAACTGATTCGTGCGGCCTATGATTTATTAGGATTAGCCACTTACTTTACAGCTGGGGAACAAGAGGTTCGTGCATGGACTTTCCGAAAAGGAATCAAAGCGCCTCAAGCTGCAGGAATTATTCATACAGATTTCGAGCGAGGGTTTATCCGTGCAGAAACTGTTTCCTTTGAAGATTTGGATAAGTATGGCAATATGCATGCAGCAAAAGAAGCTGGGCGTGTTCGTTTAGAAGGAAAAGAATACGTCGTTCAAGACGGCGATGTTATGTTATTCCGTTTTAATGTATAAAAGGCTTTCTTCCAAAAAAAAATATGGTAAAATGTCCTTTGTGAAGAAATCACGCAGAAGGGAGAAATGATTTATGGAACCAGAAACTCTGCGCTCGTATGTTTCCGAAAATCGTGAATTAGAAAAACAACTAACAAAACGTAACCAACAATATATTTTTGATTTAAAAAAATCTTTGGAGGCAGCTAATCTTTCTGAAGAAGAAAAAACTGTCGCATTACATGAGATGTTACCGATTCTTGTTCAAGAACAAAAAGGTGGTAAAACCGCTAGACAACTTTTTGGGACAGTCTCTGAACGTACGGAAGCAATCATCACGAAGCCAGTTGAACAAAAAGAATCAGGTCCATTCTTGATGTGGTTAGACAATACGTTGCTTATTTTAGGTATTTTTGGATTAATGCTCGGCGTGATGGGGGTATTTACAAAAGGTCAAGCACAGCCTTACGGATTGTTGACCCTCTTCTTAATGGCCATGTTAGCTGGTTGGGTCTTCTACTTAATGTACAAGTACATGTATCAATATGAACGTCCAGGCGCAGATAAAAGTAAACGTCCGAAAATGTGGAAAATTATTTTGATTTTAGTTGGAGCTTTCTTAGTATGGATCGTGACTATCTCACTTTCTGCTATGCTTCAACCACCACTTAATCCACAGGTCGACCCATTAATCGAAATTGTGATTGGGGCTGTGGCACTAGCAGCTAAATATTACTTGAAGAAGAAATACAATATTATTAGTAGCTTATCTGTTCCTAGAGGATAATAATAAGTTCCCACATGTCATTCATGCGTGTGGGTCTTTTTTATTATGTGTCATACAAGAGGGAGAAAATAGAAATCTTTTGTGATTCTGGCTGTTTTCTCAGATTACACAGGAATAAATAAGAAAGCTTTCCGAATAGTTGACTTATGAAAAAATATTTGCTATTTTTTTAAAAATACATATTAACTTTAAGGAGTGGTTACAAAAATGTCCAACTGGGAAACCAAATTTGTAAAAAAAGGGTTAACGTTTGATGATGTATTATTGATACCTGCAGAAAGTCATGTGTTGCCAAATGATGTGGATATGCATGTGCAGCTTGCAAAAAATATTACGTTAAATATACCGATCATGAGTGCCAGTATGGATACAGTAACTGATAGTAAAATGGCAATATCAATGGCTCGTCAAGGTGGATTAGGGGTCATTCATAAAAATATGAGTATTGCTGCCCAAGCAGATGAAGTGCGGAAAGTAAAACGTTCTGAAAGTGGCGTAATCATTGATCCGTTCTTCTTAACACCTAGTCATCTAGTAGCAGATGCAGAACACCTTATGAGTAAATACCGAATCAGCGGTGTCCCTATTGTTGAAACAATGGAGAATCGTAAACTAGTTGGAATCATCACGAATCGAGATATGCGTTTTGTTACGGATTATTCAATCGCAATTTCTGATGTAATGACCAAAGAAAAATTAGTTACGGCACCGGTTGGTACTTCTTTGAAAGATGCAGAGAAAATCTTGCAAAAACATAAGATCGAAAAATTACCGATCGTTGATGATGAAGGTATTTTAAGTGGATTGATTACGATCAAAGATATTGAAAAAGTCATTGAATTCCCCAACGCGGCTAAAGACACTCATGGCCGTTTATTAGTAGCGGCAGCTGTAGGTGTGACCAGTGATACCTTTGAAAGAGCACAAGCATTGTTAGATGCTGGAGCAGATGCGATCGTAATCGATACTGCTCATGGACATAGTGCAGGCGTACTGCGTAAAATTTCTGAAATCAGAGCACATTTTCCTGAAGCAACATTAATTGCAGGGAATGTCGCAACTGCTGAGGGAACAAAAGCTCTATACGACGCTGGTGTAGATGTCGTTAAAGTTGGTATTGGTCCTGGTTCCATCTGTACGACACGTGTTGTCGCTGGTGTAGGTGTCCCTCAGTTAACGGCTATTTATGATGCTGCCTCAGTGGCTCGACAATATGGAAAAGCCATTATTGCAGATGGTGGTATCAAATATTCTGGTGATATTGTCAAAGCTTTGGCTGCTGGCGGACATGCAGTTATGCTAGGAAGTATGTTGGCAGGAACGGATGAATCTCCAGGGGAATTTGAAATTTATCAAGGTCGACGTTTCAAAACCTATCGGGGAATGGGGTCACTAGGAGCTATGGAAAAAGGTTCAAGTGATCGTTATTTCCAAGGTGGAGTTAATGAAGCAAATAAACTTGTTCCAGAAGGAATTGAAGGCCGAGTGGCTTATAAAGGCAGTGTTGCAGATATTTTATTCCAAATGATCGGCGGTCTAAAATCAGGGATGGGATATGTTGGAGCAGCGAACTTAAAACAACTAAGAGATGAAGCACAGTTTATCCAAATGAGCGGAAATGGTTTGAAAGAATCTCACCCTCACGATGTGCAAATTACTAAAGAAGCACCAAACTATTCTGTGAAGTCTTAGAAATTGTTTCACGTGAAAACATTAAATAAAAAATGGCGGCCAGTAGTCTTAATAAGGCTCTTTGTCAATAAGGACTAATGGGTTGTACAAAATCAAATCTGGGTCAGAATGAACC
>NZ_JBDGBK010000033.1:0-30773 GCF_040910045.1 Enterococcus sp. RTP21361st1_A6_RTP21361_211029
CACACTATTATCCGATTTACGATAAGATAAACATTATCTATTTATTTGGGGAGTTCCACACGATAATCCGAATACCCTCTAAAAATAAAAGGATGAATTTGAAAATTTATTGAGTTACCCTTTATTAGATGATACACTTTTTAAAAAGGAGTTTTAGCAATGAAAAAAATCTGTTGGATTTTTTCTATCAATGTTCGGGGTATGGCACCATTCGGTTACAGCACAACAATGAATCTTAGACAAGCAAAATCATTTCAAGAAAAAATCAAGACACTCTTACCAGCAGAAATTGAGACTCAATTTATTAGTTATGATATTTCAAGTAATGATATTCCTGCTGCAGATTTACTTGTTTTTAATGATATGGATTCAAACTATCTAAGCGAAGAAATAAAAAAACAAGGCATTGCTGTTTCTTTTAAAGATATGGTTTCCGGAAATACTACAGTTATCAGAAAAACAATTCTGAACGCCCTAAATTTAGGCGGAATTTGAACAGTTTTTCTGCTTGTAACAATAACGACACCCCTCTCATACTTATGAATATGAGAAGAGGTGTCGTTATGTATTATTTATCTTTCGTCCTATCTAAAATAAAGCAAGTAATAATTGATCTAAGCGCCTAGATAGGTCTCTACTAATAAGAACACTGATTATTTGATATCTTATCAATATTCATAACGGGGAGAATGAAGAGCATAAAACTAGATAGCTTTTTCTTTATTCGTTAGTTATCGTTCTATCTGCTTTTAATCCAAACGTAACACTTTCAAAAAATTACATTTATTGTTTTTCGAACTATATTGTATGCATTTCTTCAATATCAAGTAATGACGTACGATTATGTTGTTCTATTTCTGATGCTCCCCCCTATAACAGATGTTACTGCACTTAAATCTAGTATAGCAACTGAAGGTTTAACACCAATCCTAAATTTTTTCCATAACTCTTCTTTGATTGTATGGTAAGCCTACCATGATGCTCCACAATCAAAAAAATAGTATCTTTTTGCACTATATATGTATCAAATCACTATGTTATAGTTTACTTAAGGAGGGAGAAAATGAAAAAGATAGTACTAAAAAATAAAAAACTGCTTGTTACGCATGTGATTATTTGCGCAATCGCTGCGCTTATTCAGGTTGGCGTTGCACTTGTTTATAGCCTTATCACAGAAGTTGCTATGTCAGGAAATATACAAAAGCTTATGGTTGTTGGCTTATTCGCCTTCTTTTATATCTTATTAAACACCATGAGCGACTTTGTCCCCAGACGCAGTAAATCTATCTTGGTCCACTCAATAACGGATCAGCTGAGAGTCGGCCTCTCGCAAAAGATAGTCCGAATGGATCCAGAAAAGTTTTTAAAAAGCGAAAAAAATTATTACCTTTCAAAGCTAGCCAATGAAATAAAAGTTATTGAGCAAGAATTTTTGAAACCTGGATTTGGATTGGTTTTAAGCATCTTTACCTTTATTTTTTCACTTCTTTTCTCTTTAAGACTTAGTGCTTCCTTTTCAATTGTCATGCTATTGCTAGCCTTTAGCCCCTTGTTAGCTCCTTATTTTGCCAAAAAAATTCTTGGAACTCGTCGTAAAGCGGCGGTCGAGGCACAAGATCATACACTCAGTTTATTTGAACAACTTCTTTCTGGCTATCTGACACTAAGAGTAGGCAGAGGATTCCCGAAATATGCTACACGTTTTTCTGAAAGTAGCGAGCGACTGAAAAAGCAAAATATTCATTTTGAATCGTTACAAGGACTTACCTACGCGATTTCTTTTGGTCTTGGCGACCTTGCCTACTCTGGAACGTGGATTATTGGTGGTTTTTTTGTTGCAGCAAAAATAATAACCCTTCCTAACCTCATTGCTATGACTACCTTAATGAGTAAGATTGCCGGTCCATTGGAATATTTCAGCACCTCGATTACCGATATTTTATCCAGTAAGAAAGTCGCTGATGATCTTATATCTTTTATCGATAGTACAGATGATGATGAAATGACTCGATCAATCATTCTTGAAAGTCCCATCACAACTTTGTCGATTGCTAACTTAAGCTATAGTTATGGTACCCGTACATTAATCAATGAATTAAGCTATCAATTTGAAAGAGGGAAAAAGTATGCAATTACAGGTGCGAGTGGCAGCGGTAAATCCACGCTATTGAATATTTTAGCAGGCATTTATTCTGTCGGTGACCGTCAACTATTTATCAATGAACAAGAGATGAATCAAATTTCTAGAGATTCCTTGTATCAAAAAGTCTCACTTGTCCAACAAAAGACCGCTATTTTTCAGACCAGTATTGCTTCTAATCTCTCTGTTTTTAATGATTTTGAACTTGAAAGAGTTGTTGATGCATTAAATAAGAGTGGCTTGGCCAATCGCTTTAACTACGAGAAATTATTAGAAGACCAAGAAAACAAATGGATAAATTTTCTTTCAGGAGGGGAATTAAGGAGAATCGAAATCGCTCGCGCTGTCTTTAAAAATTCCGATATCATTCTATTGGATGAACCGACTTCTGGGCTTGATAGTGGAAATGAGCTGATTATCAAAGATTTGATCAACTCTTTCAATGATAAGATAATTATCGTAGTTACTCATTCAACTAGTCCTGATTTTCTAGACTCTTTTGACGAGCTGATTCACTTAGATGCTTTACCCCTCAAAAAACAAAACGATCCCTTTATTCGCTTGTCTTTATGAGTCCCTCCTTGAACTTGTTAGAAAAAGAACTGAACCTAGTAAAATGTTCTTTGTCATACTACTAATGACAAAGAACGTTTGAGGGTTATTGACTTCCTACTAACTAATAAAATTTCATCAGATTAAAAAATTCTTCTTACTCTATGTTAACAAAATATTCTGCTATTAAATTAGTTATAGAGCGCGACACTTTACAATCACCGTTACTCTAAGCCTTTCTTTAGTTCTCGCATTCGCTGCATCCATCCTACGTCTTCTACAGTAACTATTACTTAATAACAAAAGAACGATACTTGGAATAGGCTATTTGATCGATAATAGTAAAAATTTTCTTTATCTCTAAATCTGCGCCGATTGCCGTTACTTGATAGAACTGACTGTAATTGTTCCCTAATGCGGGAAGGTAGGCATTAGAGATCAATAAATCAAACGGTTCATCACTTGTATAGGGTAGGAGAACAACGTCTTGTTTCCCTTTCAACTCATTTTCTAATAAGTAAATAGAGGCATCTGCCAAAATATTAGAGCCCATATTTAAGACCGCTATTCTCACTTGATACTCCTCTTTAGGAGACAGCATGTAAATTAAGAACACTAATCTTTTTTTCAAATACTTTAATTTCGTGTGGTTGAACAATTTAGTCGGTTCAATAATATTTTCTATTATGTCTAAGACAAACTGATTTCTAAACGAATTGTTAAACAAGTTATGGTAATAATTCAAAGTGACTTTATCGATCGAATAATTGACCCCATGAAAATAATAAACTTGGGCGATGAGAGAAAAGACACTGGATTTAATGGTTGAATTTGACTTTAGTTTATAAATCGACTGGATCGCGGCCATTATTTCATCGGTTATCTCAAAGACGGGATTTTTGCTAGTATATAATCCTAGTCGAATTTCCTCATAGGGGATCCCACCAACTGTAATTAAAAATAAGCAGATAAAATAGGTGACGATTGTCGCTTCATCTGATGAACAAATATATTTTTTTGAAAAATAACTATGCCGAATGTATTTAAAAACTGGCATATCTAGACAGCGATTGATCTTTATTTGCTCATCTTGGCCTACTTCGCTGTCTTTTGACTCTGGCGTTAAACCAGTGACTTCTTCAACAGTTGGCTTATCTGCAGTGTAGTGCTCAATTTCTGGACTAGTCACCGCATCAAAGGTTGTGTCATCGTCTTTGGCTTGCCACTCACCATACGTTGTTTCCTCTGTGGCTTCATTGGTGGTGACTGTTCGGGTGAAAGTGACTGTATCCACCTTGTCTGGGGCGGCTTCTGTACCGTCTTCATACAGATAATGGATCGTTTGTTGCACTTCTTTGGTCTCGGTTGATTCCACCATGTTTGCCTTGTAAGTAACCGTTACTTCGCTGTCTTTCGATTCTGCTGTCAAGTCAACCATTTCTGCCACACCTTTTTTATCTGGCGTGTAGTTGGCTATTTCTGGACTGACCACCGCATCAAAAGTGGTGTCATTGTCTTTGGCTTCCCAATCACCATAGGAGGTTTCACCGGTTGCTTCATTAATGGTGACTGTTCGTATAAATTCTATTGTATCCACATGATCCGGCGCGGCTTCTGATCCGTCTTCATACAAATAATGGATTATCCGTGCGATTATTTTACTTTCCTCTCTCGTTTCTATTTTAGGGCTGTAAACATACGTGACTGTTTGGGGATTTTTGCTAACGATTCCTGTCTCATCACCTTGCACTTCTTTCAAGATATATCCAGGGATATCTTTCGGAGTAATCGTATATGAATCGCCTATATTGCCACCAGTCATTATACTTGGAGGAAGTAATTCTTTCCCCTCTTCATCGATATAATTCACTGTGATTGGTGCCCCTTCAATATACCTTGGCTGCCATACATAGGTATCAGCCATAGTCGCTCCATCATAATTCAATACCAGTTCCTTAGACAGGAATACCTGATCACCATAAGGAGCGTCTATCGTACCTGATCCAACATTTTGCCAATAACCGGTATAATAGCTTGAACTAAATCCAATCATTCCACTTGGATTTGTCAAATTAACTGGGTACTCATTACCTGGCCAATTGTTCCAGCCGACAAAGCTGAATTTTTCCCCTAGTCGTATTTCTTTTAGATATCGTGCATTTGCTAGAAATTGATTCATTCCAGCCCCTAAGGCTTTGATTACATTGGTACTATCAAAATTTGATAAATCTAAACTAGTCCCTCTAAAGCCATAAAACATGCTGTTCATTGTTGTGGCTTGACTTGTATCAAGCAAATGTAGATTCACGATTTCATCCAACTCTGAAGGCACTTTTCCATAATGGCCAGTGCTTTCAAATAGTCCAGGAACATCTGCTGGAAGAACAACAGGGGCAGTGAGAACTACTTTTCTAATAGTCATGTTTGATGAAACTTCTGCTATTGGAATCACTTGATCTACCGTTGTAGTAAGCGTGCCTTCTCCTACAGTTAGAACTCCCTCAATATCAAGGGTTGCTGGAGCAGTCCCCCACATTCCACTCCAAAGGATATTGTCTGCAAGAGCAGCCTTCTTTTCTTCAGTTGCTGCTGTACTGTCTGTCGACGCTTCTGAACTGTTTTTCTCTGCATCTTCTTCAGATTCCGTTTTAGTTGCTGCAAATTCTTCTGCTGTCGCTTGCTCTTCAGATTCTATTGCTTCTGACTCTGTTCCTACAGTTTCCTCGACTACTTTTTCTACTTCTTGCTGTTCAGGCAACAACTCCCCCGCAGTAAGCATTGTTTCTTCTGCTGCTGAACTATTCGTTGTTTCTTCTGCTGCTGTAGTGCTAATTGATGCAGCTGATGCAGGAATACTAAAAAGTGCTTGTGTAAAAATCGGGCTGCCTAATATAAATACAGAGGAACTGACAAGAATACGTGATACGATTTCTTGCTTCTTCGATCTTCTCATTATTTTTCCTTCTTTCTATCTAAGTGAATGAACACAGTCTCGTTCTATCCAATGCAAAAAAGCTGTCAACTGACAACTACTTCAGACATATTTTAATACTCCTGTTGTCCTCATTCCTTAAGTATGTATTATCACATGGCTCTGAGTAGCGAACACGACAACATCTGCTCTAAAAAAGACAAGATTCGTCCTGTTTAAAAAAAATAATTAAAATCCTTTGGAAATTATGACAAAAAAGAAAATAATCACATTCATATCAGTATTTCAACGGATTATGCGAAAAGATTTTGAACATGGAAGATCTCTTTTTATTCCTAATCATTCACTTAGAGAAAAGACAAAAAAACCGCAATACAAGCGTTTGAGCAAATCAACTGTCTCAACGATAAAAGGACTTGCCCACTTGCGCAGCATTGCATCAAAAATATCGTTTAGAGTTGTTTTCACTGTCACTTATATTGCAGTCATAAAAATGGATAAGCAGTCATACTTGCAGCCACGTGTTTTGGGTCTGCTAAGTATTCGCTTGTTGATCTTGAACATTTGATTTAGTCAAGTTCACACCTTAGCTGTTGATACTGCCAATTCGAAAAAGATCGTCACTAGCAGATACGGATATCTAACGTTATCTGTAATGATTCTATAGTGAGGTATTTGTCCCTGTTTCTTGAATAGACTCATTAATAGACTCATTTTGGAACTTTTCGATCGCCTCGACTAATTCAAGCCAGCGATCTCCGGTGGGGAAACTATTCCATTTAAAGAAACGTACTTCGCGATTTTGATTAATAAAGTATTGACGATCGACAGGATAATCCATCACGACAAAATCCGGCTTTTCTGATACAAAAGAAAGAGTATATCCAAACCATCGTTTTAATCGCTCTTTTTGCCTAATTTCCTGAATTTTTCCAAATTTTGATTCATGAAAAACCCGCACAGTTGACCGATCAATTCTAGCTACAATCGAAAGAAGCATACTGTACTGAAAAAGCAGGCGGTTATTTGAGACATACAGCGTACTAAAAATCGATGATTGTTCTGATAACGATTGGTACATCTCTTGAACCAGTGGAAATAGTTTAGGGAATACTCTTCGATAATCTTTGTCTGTTGTTGTTTTTCCAAAAGCATCAATCTTATTTTTAGAAGCAAACATGAGAGAGGTTGAATGGATGTTCAATGCATTGACAAAAAGATACGTTGTAGCACTATCAGGAACAAGAAAAGCTTGTTTCGCTGTTTCCGAAAAAAGTTTAGCGGCTTGTAAGCTCTCTTCTGAAAAATGATTTGTCATCGTCAACTCTGTAGGGATCTCATCAGGTAAATAGGTGGTCATTACTGAAAACATATAATACAAGAAGATATACTCATTTTCTGAAGTTTCATTTAACAAATAATTATCTCTTAAGAGGGGCATTATAAGCTCCTTTTTGAATTGCTCAAAAGGAATAGTGAGATGGCATGTTTCTGTCATTCCCGGTGGAATTTCTTTCAAAGCAAATCCTCTCTTTAAACGATAGAGACTTAAAGCCAGTAATTGGATAAACTTTTCTTGATCGATTCCTCGGTAACAACTTGGATACATCGCGAGTCTTTCTTTGAAACCAGTAATACTTTTTTGAGTCAGGCCAAAATAACGTACATTTGAGCCATCCAAAATTTGCCAATACATGATATGAAAAAAATGCCTAATACGATATTCTTCTCCTACAAATAACGGCTTCCTCTTTAAATTCAACGAAATATTATAATTTTCAAGGATATCCATGATCTCCTTGAGTTTTCTTTGAACCGTGCGATTACTCACAAAATGCTGTTGCGCTGTATTCTCCAAGGATAAATATTTCTCTCTGAATAATCGGTCCAATATTTGAAAAGGCATGCTTTCTTCTAACATGACAGAATATAACTTAGAAAGTAAAAAATTTGAGGCAAATCGAAGTGAAATGGTTCTTCCGTCAATTATTTCGATATCATAAAAGGGATACCGTTCTCTCAAATCCAGTGCACGGTCAATAACTAAAACAATTCTTCTTTTCGAAACACTTAATTTATTTGCCAAGTCGCTTATACTTTCATATTCCTCAGCATTTTCAAAAAAATAAGCAAATACTTCATAGACATCTTGATCTAATTTAGTTAAAAGAAACTTATACATGCCCTCACCTCTTAACCTCTTACTTTAAATAAATTATACCTCTTCTACCTTCTAATATCATTGATTGTGCATTAATCCATAATGTTTTTGATTTTTTGATAATTATTTAAATTTCTACTTAAATAGCCAGCCTATTTCATTTTGTCTCATAAGTGTCCTTTCTCTTTCTCCTCCTATTGATCTGCATAATCAACTTCCTTCAATGCTGCGTTACAATCCAGTGTCTTAATCAGTAACTTTTCAATGATTGAATATGAAAAAAGATATATTCTATAGGATTTTCATCTAGAACATTACTGTATGATACAAGTGCCATTTTTTAACATAAAAGTGATTTTTACTAAAGAAAAATTGAATGACTAGATGATACAGTCAAACTAGCAAACATTCAAATACAAAACAAAAATGAAGTGTCCAGAAAGCTGTTATTTCTTAGGTACTTTATTGTTTGAACTGAAAATTAGGCTTTTATACAAAAAACATCAAAGCTAATGAATACACTTTGATGTTCATAAAACAGTTTTAGGATAACTTATTAACGAATTATCTGAGTATCCTCGTATCATCAGTAAGAAATTCTCTAGATACATTGGTTAAAGTTCTATTACTCATTTCTTTGATAATTGACTAACGGACCCAGACATGAGATGCCCAAGGTTCGCTTTTATTTTTTCTTCCGGCCAGTCCCACCAACGGACCTTTTGTAAATACTGAATCGTTTCATCATTAAATCTTTTTCTGATTGGTTTCGCAGGAACGCCTCCTACAATGGTATATGGCGGTACATCTTTCGTGACTACAGCTCTAGTACCTATAATGGCGCCGTCTCCAATCGTTACGCCTGCCAGGATCAGTGACTCATACCCGATCCAGACATCATTGCCAATCACAATATCGCCTTTATTGTCCCATGCAGCAGCCACATCGGCTTTATCAAGACCCCACTCTTCAAAAAATAGCGGAAATGTATACGTTGGAACGCTTGATAATGAGTGGTTTGCAGCATTAAACAGAAACTTTGATCCACAAGCAATGGAACAAAATTTGCCAATAATCAATTTGTCATGATTGATTGGGTATTGATACAGCACATTATTCCTTTCAAACTCGCGTGGATCATTTACAAAATCATTATAAATCGTGTATTCTCCAACGCTAATATTTGGGTTAGTGATGGCATTCTTTAGATAGATCGTTTGTGTATCATTGGTTCTTGGGTAAATTTTATTTCATGAAGTAGTCATAATATTCTTCTCCTTTTGGTGTGTTAACGTTTGACTATTTCACATACTACAATGCACTTTTTCATTTTTTTACCTCTTCTCAATTTATGTACGTAATGAATATATCTAAATAATAGTACTTGAAATAGTAAGCAGCTGAAGAAAAAACCGCTACTAACATGGTATTTCATTCAACTGCTACGAATACGGGACACTTCAAAATCAATGTGCTTACCACAATTTAAATCAAATAAATTATAGCCATTGTATACTCATAAAAAAACTTACACCAACAGTTAAAATAAAACAAGGATATTTAAATAAAAAAGACAGGATCCTTTTTATTCATTTGTGTTCTCCAGAAACTATATACGATTCTTTTTTTGAACGTTACAAAGAACTAACCACTAAAAACTATTGGGCAAATTGGGCAAAAAATCAGTCTTTTCATGACTATAACGGAACAGGCAAGGAGACAATATATAGCTCGACTACTAATAGTACTATGCATGCGAATAACATAAGATTTTCTCGACGATCATGGTTTGGATGAAGATAGGCTTCTGATTTTGGTCTATCTTTAATATCATCTTGTCTAACTTTTCTTCTAATCAATGCCACTCCTGAACCGACCGCCCAACACAAAGTGAACAGAATAAACAGCCCAAACGATAGATAAATTTGTTTACCAATAGCAAGATACAGTAGAAAAAAGTCAATCAGCTTAATCGAAAACAAAGCGACTCTTCGCACCTTTCGTCCATAATAGATCCAACTATAACTCATGCACCCTC
Source organism: Enterococcus sp. RTP21361st1_A6_RTP21361_211029 (assembly GCF_040910045.1). NCBI lineage: Bacteria > Bacillati > Bacillota > Bacilli > Lactobacillales > Enterococcaceae > Enterococcus > Enterococcus sp. RTP21361st1_A6_RTP21361_211029. The sequence continues at coordinate 9,824 of NZ_JBDGBK010000033.1, forward strand.
ACTCCTTCTTAAATTTAATCACTACCTTTTGCTTTCATATTTTGACTTAATGAAAGATTTTCTCATCGATTCTTAGTATAATTTCCTCAATTTGTATCTCAAAAAACATGATTATAAATAAATATATACTAAAAAAATAAAGTGTCCAGAAAAAATGATATCCAGACACTTTATTCATGTTCTTACTATAAATAATACACTTAATTTGATAGGTTCTTTTTTCGTTTACTGATTCTATACGATAAGAGAATTAGTAGGGTTCCTAAAATCACCAACATTGATTGTCCCAACGTTTCTTCTCCCGTAGCTGGCAAAGTCCCTCTAGAATCATTCTCTTTTTCATTATTTTTATGAAGAACACTATAGACATACACCACTTCCTGCGCTTCCTCGCTGAAAATTCCAGAAGCATTATCTGGTATCTCTACTACATACCAGCCTGGGATCTCTTTGGCTTCACTGGCATATGGTAACCCGACTTTTCCACTTAAGACAGTTGGCTCTGCTAATTGATTTCCTTCACTATCTTGGTATTTCACAGTCACTGGTGCCGCATCTGAGCGATCATACACGTAGACCACTTCTTGCGCTGCCTCACTGAAAATTCCATAGGCATTATCTGGCGTCTCTACTACATACCAACCAGGAATCTCTTTGGCTTCACTGGCATATGGTAACCCGACTTTTCCACTTAAGACAGTTGGCTCTGCTAATTGATTTCCTTCACTATCTTGATATTTCACAGTCACTGGAGCGGCATCTGAGCGATCATATACGTAGACCACTTCTTGCGCTGCCTCACTGAAAATTCCAGAGGCATTATCTGGTGTCTCTACTACATACCAACCAGGAATCTCTTTGGCTTCACTGGCATATGGTAACCCGACTTTTCCACTTAAGACAGTTGGCTCTGCTAATTGATTTCCTTCACTATCTTGATATTTCACAGTCACTGGAGCGGCATCTGAGCGATCATACACGTAGACCACTTCTTGCGCTGCCTCACTGAAAATTCCATAGGCATTATCTGGTGTCTCTACTACATACCAGCCTGGGATTTCTTTGGCTTCACTGGCATATGGTAACCCGACTTTCCCACTTAGAATCGTTGGGTCGCTTAATTCGTTACCGTCTGTATCTTTATATTTGACTGTGACTGGTGCCGCATCGCTGCGATCGTAGATATACACCACTTCCTGCGCTTCCTCGCTGAAAATTCCAGAGGCATTGGCTGGCGTCTCTACTACATACCAACCTGGGATTTCTTTGGCTTCACTGGCATATGGCAATCCGACTTTGCCATTCAAAATCGTTGGGTCGCTTAACTCATTGCCGTCTGTATCTTTATATCTGACTGTGACTGGTGCCGCATCTGAACGCTCATAAACATAGACCACTTCTTGTGCTTCTTCAGTAAATACACCGACTGCATTATCTGGTATTTTGACCACGTTCCAGCCCGTGATCTCTTTCGGATTGCTTTCATAAGCCATACCGACTTTTCCACTTAAAACCGTTGGTTCACTCAGCTGTTCGCCTTCAGAATTCTGATACTTGACTGTTACAGGAGCTGCATCTATTAAATTGGGCTGCCAAACATACGTATCGGAGTCAGTTTCTCCATTGTAGTTTGCCATTAACTCGGAAGCCGACCAAATATTTAGCCCATTCGGGAAATCTATTGATCCTGTTCCAACATTGACCCATTTTCCTGTATAAATTTCTGATGAAATTGGACTAGGCAACATTGCATTTGTATAAAATGAAAATGACTGGCCTAATCTGATGATCTTCAACGATTGCATACCGCTAAACATAGAAGACATATTCGTTACCTTACTGGTATCGAAACTTGATATATCCAGACTAGAGACTCTATTTAAGCCCTGAAACATTCGATCCATATTCGTTACTTGGCTAGTATCAAAATTGCTTAGATCCATACTGAATGTATCGAGATCACTTCTTCTTAGGTTTGCGAACATCAAAGACATGTCCGTAACATTTCTCGTATCAAAATTGCTTAAATCAAATTTATCGATATTAATCACATTCGCGAACATCAAAGACATATTCGTTACATTTCTTGTATCAAAATTGGAGACGTCCAAACTAGTCAAATCGAACAGTCCATTGAACATCGCATACATATTAGTAACGTTACTTGTATCAAAGTTGGATACATCGAGCTTTGTTAACCCTCGAGTATTATTAAACATGCCAGACATATTCGTTACTCGGCTAGTATCCAGCTTGTCCAAGCCTTCTATTTCAGTAAGGTCAGTCCACGTACCGCCGGAGTTACCAAATAAATAAGAAGAATCCTCACCAGCAATAACATTCCCCTCGAACACAATTTTTTTAACCCTATACCGGGACCAAGGGTTAATCTCAGAAGTAGATCGGAATGTTCCAGATCCGATATGGAGAACTCCGTCATAAGTGATATACCAATCTGAAGTACCATAAGTTCCCGAGGCCATATTTTCAGTAGGATCTTCAGTAGTTTGATTCTCTATTGCATCTGTTTCATTTTGACTTCTAACTTCATTCTCACTTGAAGAAGAAGTCGATTCGTTCAGTTCGACAGGTTCTGAACTATCTGATTGACTAAGTTCACTGGGCTCTGTATTCCTTCCATCATTATCTTTCGTTGAATGAATGTGTTCATCCTTACTATCACGAGACATTAAAGTTTCTTCTTGTTCCACAGCGATCGTGCTCTCTACTGTATCCTGTATAGAAACAGTATCTTCAGTCACTGAATCAGCGCTAACAACCATTGTCCATGGCGCTTGATTTAACAACAAGCCTCCCAACAATAGTATCCTGCTACACTTTCCCATACCAAGTCATCCTTTCTCTTTTAGTCTTTCTCTTTAGTATCCATATTCCGATTATCATCAATGGATGTTATTACCTACATGTTTTGTATTGTCTCTGTGCTAAAGGTGTTTTGTTAATCAAACCATGCGCTTTACCTGCTGATTCGCTTTCAAGCTTTCAATAAGGTTCGATCTAAAGAATTTTCTTTAAAAAGTTGTTCCCAACCCTCAACTTCGACAAATGGATTTTCTGAGGCTTTCTATATGCATGTACCTTCTTCTAGTGCCAAAAATCTTCGTTTTTTAGATAATAGTTTCTCATTTAGACATTTTTTCGACAAAAATCTATAATTCAAGTTTTGTAAGACATTCGAAGTTTTCGGATGTCTATTTTCGTGTTGTCCCAAAAACGAAGGTTTTTGAGACAGATAGATTATTTTACATTCTCTGAATATATTACTATTCATCGCAGCTTTCTCTTAATCAACTATTTCTCCAGACAGTGAAATAGTTGATTTGCTTTTTACTCCAACCTTATCTACAGTTCCAAATCAAATCGCTTCGCCTATCCTTGCTTTTTTTGTTAAGATAAAGAAATAATGAGTAAGAATTTAGGTGATGATTTATGCGACTGTTGTTTTTCTTTTTCCTTTTCACATTTTTGATTGGATTTCTCTTCTATTTATTGACCCGTCGCACGATCGCCGAAGTCTATCATGAATTGACCGATAAGAACCGCTTCTTTCGAGGCATCAAAGCTTTCTTCATTGGAATTTATCGCATTTTGACTTCTGTTTAAAAAAAACTGTCCAACAACAGATCTCTTGATCGTTGCTGGACAGTTTTTTGTTTGATTCGTCTTCTATTTCAATGGTTTCCATTGCCAATCTTGGACTTCAGCAATGTCATAGCCATTCTCACGGATAAAGTCATGGTGATAGGCAACCGTCTCTGTCATTCGTTGCGCAAAGTCGGCAGCTTGTTCGCCATAGACCCACTCAGCGCCGTCTTTCGCTAAATGGAAGCGATCAAGTTCAGATAAGATCCGCATGTCAAATGGTGTGGTGATATCGCCATTTTCACGATAGCCATGAATATGCAGACGCTGATTCTTGCGGCCGAAGAAAATGTCCCGAATCAGTCCTTCATAGCCATGGAAAGCAAAAATGATTGGCTTGTCCTTAGTAAAGTAAGCCTCAAATTCTTCATCTGTCAATCCACGAGGATCGACATCCGGATGACGTAGTTTCAATAAATCAACAACATTGATAAAGCGGATTTTCAACTCTGGAAACGCCTCATTCAGCAGGCTTACAGCAGCGAGAGCTTCTAAATTTGGCTCTGTCCCTGCTGCAGCGATCACCAAATCAGGTTCTCCTTGGTCTGTTGAAGCCCAATCAATGATCTTTAAGCCGTCTTTTACCAATATCTCCGCTTCTTCTGCCGTATAAAACTGCGGCCGAGGATGTTTCGAAGAAACAATCAGATTGATCTGTTCTTCAGTTTGGAATGTTTCTGCCATTACAGCCATCAAGCTATTGGCATCTGCTGGTAGATAGACCCGTACGAATTCCGCTTTTTTCTCAGCGATATGTGTCATGATCCCTGGGTCTTGATGGGTATACCCATTATGGTCTTGCTGGAATACGGTTGAGGAAGCAATCAAATTCAATGACGGATAGGCATGGCGCCAAGGCAATTCTTTCGATTTACGCGTCCACTTAAAGTGCTGAGTGATCATGGAATCAACCACTCGCAAGAAAGATTCATAGCTAGCAAAAAAGCCATGACGCCCAGTTAAGACGTAGCCTTCTAGGAAGCCTTCTGCTTGATGCTCCGATAATTGGGAATCAATCACCCGTCCGGTAGCACTTAGCCATTCATCATAGTTTGGCTGTTTTGGTTCTAACCATTGGCGATTTGTCACTTCAAAAACATGGTTCAAACGATTGGATTTGGCTTCATCCGGACCAAAGATTCTAAAATTAGTCGGGTTTTCAACAATCAAATCCCGAGCAAACTTTCCGAACTCCATCATGTCTTGAGCAGTGGTTGAGCCAGGAACACCAATATCGATCGCATGCTGTCGCCAATCGGTGATTTTCAACGGTTGAGGATCGATTCCCCCGTTAGTGATGGGATTCATTGCCATCCGTTGCTGTCCTTTCGGCGCGAGTTCTTGAATCTCAGCCTTGATGCGGCCAGATTCATCAAAGAGTTCTTCTGGCTTATACGATTTCAGCCAATCGATTAGTGCATCCACGTGCTCCATCTGATGCGCATTGACTGGGATAGGTACTTGGTGGGCGCGAAAACCGCCTTCAATCGGCTCTCCCTCCCAAATTTTTGGTCCTGTCCATCCTTTAGGTGTGCGCACGATCAGAACAGGCCAGTGGGGCATGACTGCTTCATCAGCTTTTCCTTGACGAGCTTTGGTTTGAATCGCTTTGATCTGCTCAACGGCGCGGTCCAATGCTCTCGCCATTTGCGGATGAACAGTAGCAGGATCATCTCCCTCAACAAAATAAGGTGTCCAACCCATTCCTTCAAAATACTTGGTTAGGTCTTCATCCGATTTGCGAGCCAGAATCGTTGGATTAGAGATTTTAGCACCGTTCAGATGTAAGATCGGCAGAACAGCCCCATCATTTACCGGATTGATAAATGTATTAGAAAACCAGCTGCCCGCTAACGGACCGGTTTCAGCTTCGCCATCTCCAACCACAACAGCAGCGATCACATCAGGATTATCAAGGACAGCTCCTGTTCCATGCGCGATGGAATAACCTAGTTCGCCCCCTTCATGGATCGATCCTGGTGTTTCTGGTGCCGCATGGGAAGCAATTCCTCCTGGGAAGGAAAAAATTTTGAAAAGATGCTGCATCCCGGCCTCATCTTGGGTTACTTCTGGATAGATTTCCGTATAACTTCCATCCAGATAGGCATTCGAAACCATCACCTGACCTCCATGACCAGGTCCTTCAATGTAGAACATATTCAAATCATATTTATTGATGACACGATTCAAGTGGGTGTAGATAAAATTCTGACCAGCAATGGTGCCCCAGTGACCAATCGGATTGACTTTCAGATCTTTTTCTTCAATGGGCCGCCGTAACAGTGGATTGTCTTTCAAATAGATTTGTCCGACAGAAAGATAGTTGGCTGCCCGCCACCAAGCATTCATTTTGTCAAAATACTCTTGGGTATCAAATGTTGTCTCCATACTACTCCTCCTTGCTTTCTCTTAATTAAAAGTCTATGCGTCTCGATTTTAAAAGTCAATTTTGCTGATTGTACACCTTGCATCTCTCTTATGATTTGTCTGCTTCAGCACAAGAAAAAACAAGACCAGAGTTCCTCCCAACATGTTTCAGTATGAGAGGGTTTGGTCTTGTCAGTGTTGGCTCTTTTCTGTTGTCTTGTCTACTTTTTTAATAGCTACTTGATCGTCACATAGTCCAAACCAACGAGTTTTGCCCACGTCTCGATTTGATCTGACGTCAACGCTAATGAAACAACCGTATGATGTCCGCCTCCCGTTTCGATCCATTGTTTGACTCCTTGATGAAAGTCGGGACGAGGCGTCCACATCACGCGAGCCACCGGCAATTTAGGTGCGGCTTCTGTTGGCTCAAAAGCATCGACTTCATTGATCAATAATTTATAGTGAGTGCCAAAGTCGGCCATAGATACAACTACTCCTGCGCCACCTTGTCCGTCAAAGACTAATCGTGCTGGGTCTTCTCGATCCCCCATTGATAGCGGCGAAACGACGATTTTTGGTTTATTGACAGCCAATACTGGATCCACTTCCATCATATGCGACTGCAAGATGGCTTCTTTGCCTTCGGTCAACTCATAGGTATAGTCTTCCATAAAACCGGTTGCTTTATTATGTGCCATGATCTTCATAAGACGATCGATGGCTGCTGTTTTCCAGTCACCTTCACCAGCAAATCCGTATCCTTCCGCCATGAGTCGCTGTACAGCTAATCCTGGTAGCTGTTGCATGCCATAAAGATCTTCAAAGTTGGTCGTAAACGCACTATAGCCTCCTGCTTCTAAGAAACGGCGGATGCCGATTTCTTGTTTGACCTGTACTTTCACATGTGCTTCCCAGATTGCGGCTTCATAATCTCCCTGATCAAACTCATACAAATTATGGTATTCTTCAAACAAGTCATTGATCTCTTCATCGGTCACAGCATCGATTACTTGAACAAGATCACCAATGCCAAAGTAATCCACGGTCCAACCAAATTGGATTTGTGCTTCGACTTTGTCCCCTTCTGTTACCCCAACATTGCGCATGTTGTCGCCGAAACGAGCGACTTTGATAGCAAAACTTTCATTGTAAGCAACCGCCACATCCATCCAAGCTGCGATTTCTTTTTGGACCGTCTCTTTTTTCCAATAACCGACAACGATTTTGTTTTGTTTCTGCAAACGCGCATTGATAAAACCATATTCGCGATCCCCATGAGCTGCCTGATTCAAATTCATAAAGTCCATATCGATGGTCTCCCAAGGAATGCGTTCATTGTATTGAGTCGCCAAATGAAGCAATGGTTTTTGCAGCAGTTTCGTTCCCCGGATCCACATTTTTGCTGGTGAGAAGGTATGCATCCAAGTAATGACACCAGCTACTTCATCCCGATAATTGACTTCCTTCATGATCTTTGTAATCGTGTCCGCAGTGACTGCCAATTCTTGTAAAACGACTGGATAAGGCAGATTTCCACTGTCATTCAAGCGTTTGACCATTTCAGCTGTATGATCGCGGACTTCTTGCAAGGCTTCTTCCCCATATAAGTGCTGAGATCCTACAACGAACCAAAATTCTTTTTTACTGATTGCTAACATATTGTCTGCTCCTTCTTGATTAATTTTGCCCATAGTAGGCATCTTTGCCATGTTTTCGTAGATAATGCTTGTCAAGGATGCGCTGCGGCAGTTCCGGTGCATAACTATTGATCTGACGCGTCACAACGTTCATCTTTGCTACTTCTTCTAAAACGACTGCGTTCATGACTGCACTTTGAGCATCTTTGCCCCAAGTGAATGGACCATGTCCCTGCAGCAAGACGCCGGGAATCTCTAAAGGTTGGATACCGCGTTCCTGGAAAGTTTCAACAATCACGTTTCCAGTCTCTGCTTCATAACCACGGTCAATTTCTTCCTGTGTCAAAAAGCGCGCACAAGGGACACTGCCATAAAAGGTGTCAGCGTGGGTCGTGCCCATTGCCGGCAAATCAACTCCTGCCTGTGCCCAACTTGTTGCCCAAGTGGAGTGGGTATGGACGATGCCGCCAATTTCTGGAAACGCTCGATACAATACAGCGTGAGTAGGGGTATCAGAAGAAGGATTCATCTTTCCTTCAACAACGTTCCCCTCAAAATCGCAGACCACCATATCACTAGCTTGCATCGTTTCATAATCAACCCCACTAGGTTTGATCACAAATAGCTGCTGGCTGCGGTCAACGGCAGACACATTGCCCCAAGTGTATTTGATCAAGCCCTGTTTTGGCAGAGCTAAATTGGCTTGGAAGACGGCTTCTTTCAATTGTTCTAACAAATGACTCACCTCTATTTTTGTTTAAATCAATCCATCGATCGCTGCTTGCTCGATCGGCAGACCGTGTTGGTAGCGCTTAACAAACTCAGTAAAACCAACTATATCCTCAGGTAATGGCGCTAAAGTTGTCCCTTCTTTTCCTTGGAAAACTCTGGATAAAAAGACTGTAAGTGTTTCTTCTACCGATTTTTTTTTCATAAATGCTGCCAGTAAAGCGATGCCCCAAGCACCACCTTCTCCTGCTGTTTCCATCACCGTCACTGGTGCTTCCATCGCAGCAGCCAACACCCGCTGCGCAACAGTCGGAGTCTTGAAAATCCCTCCGTGTCCTACGATTCGGTCGATCTTGACTTGTTCTTTAGTTAGGATATCCATCCCGATCTTCATCGCACCAAACGCACTAAACAAATGGAGCCGCATAAAGTTTGCTAAAGTAAAGCGGCTTTCTGGGGAGCGAACAAACAATGGTCTACCAGCTGCTATTTTTGTAATATTCTCTCCTGAGTAATACCCATAAGACAACAACCCACCACAGTCAGGATCTCCTTTCAGTGCTTGGTTGAACAATGTCGTAAACAGAGCTTCTGTGCTCATTTCGACCCCTGCTGCTTCTACAAATTCCCGAAAAACTTTGACCCATGCATTGATCTCCGAAGTACAATTATTCGTATGAACCATGCCAACTAAATCTCCTGCTGGCGTTGTTACCAGATCAATTTCTGGATAGACTTTAGAGAGACCGCTTTCAAGAACGATCATAGCAAAAGCTGATGTTCCGGCAGAGACATTCCCACTCCTTTGCGCAACACTATTCGTCGCAACCATTCCGGTTCCCGCATCTCCTTCGGGTGGACAGAATGGAATACCCGGCAACAATGTTCCTGTTGGATCTAACCGCAAAGCACCTGCTGCCGACAAAGTGCCTGCTGCTTCACCAGCCACTAAGACTTTGGGCAAAATATCTGCTAACTGCCAAGGTAAATTTTCTGGAAGGATCAGATCATCAAACTGGGCCATCATCTGTCGATCATAGTCTTTTTGTAGGCTGTCGATTGGGAACATTCCCGAGGCATCCCCAATACCGATTACTTTTTCACCTGTCAGCTGCCAATGAACATAGCCCGCTAATGTCGTCAAAAAGTTGACTTCCGGTATATGCGCTTCTTGATTCAAAATGGCTTGGTACAGATGAGCGATACTCCAGCGTTGCGGAATATTGTATTGGAACAATTCAGTTAGAGCCTTTTCGGCTGCTTCTGTGCTGGCATTGCGCCAAGTGCGGAAAGGCACCAATAACTGATCATTCTCATCAAAAGCGAGATACCCATGCATCATAGCGGAAAAACCAATTGAACCAATTCTCGTCAAAGGTTCCCCGTATCGGGATTGAACAGAAGCTGCTAATGCTTGATAGCTTTCTTGGATTCCTTGCCAGACAGATGCCAAAGAATAGGTCCAGACACCATCTAATAACTGATTCTCCCACTCATAACTACCGGTTGCGATGGTTTGAAATTGCTCATCGATCAAGACAGCTTTAATTCTTGTGGATCCTAACTCGATTCCAAGTGCCGTGCGCCCTTCTTGAATCGCTTCACTTATTTGCTGCTCCATTTCTCTTCTCTCCTTTTGAATTTTGATATACATGAAATCACGAATGGCTCATGACGGAGCCGCGAACAATCAATTCTGGCTCATAATAAAACGTTTCTTCCAACGTAGTTCCTGAGGTGACCCATTGTGCCGCTAAAATCCCCATCTCTTCCTTTGGGTGAGCCAGTGTGGTTATTCCTGGTGAAGTCAATGTACTTAAAGGTGAATCATCATTTCCTACAATTGAATAATCTTCTGGTACACGCTTTCCATTGGCTTCTAATTGCTGGATCAACCCATGTGCAATTTCATCGTTATAACAGACGATTCCAGTGATCTCATTCGATTGGTTCAACCGGTCAATCGCTTGTGCAATGACAGCCTCTTTGGTTTCTGTGGTATAAGTCACGACATCTTCAGCAGCAAATGTTTTCTTTGCTTGTTCCAAAGCTTTGACAAAACCTTTCATCCGATATTTCCCTTGTAAATCATCAATTTTAGTGATCAGCATCAAGTGTTGATGCTGCTGTTCCAATAAATAATTCGTGGCTAGATAGCCTGAACGAGTGTCATTGACACAAATATGAGGCAGATCCAGTTCTTCATAGTAGGCATTGATCATCACTAGCGGAATCCCTGCTTCTTTCAATGCCATGTAGTAGGCCAAATTGGGATTGTATTGACTGCTCTTCGTCGGTTCAACGATTAAGCCATCTACTCCTTGGTCCATCATTTGTTGAAGGCAAGCTCGTTCTTGTTCATGGTCATTATTTGTTGATCCCAACAGCAAAGAATAGCCTTGTTCCCGCAATGTCTGCTCGACTCCGCGCATAATTGAAGGGAAGATATAATCCGACAGATACGTCATGATGATGCCAATCGTTTTATGGCTGCGTTGCGGAAGATTCTCAGGTTTTGAAACGTACGTACCAGATCCTCTTTCCTTACGTAAATAGCCTTCGTTTACTAGCAAAGCAATCGCTTGTCGCACGGTATGTCGGCTCAAATGATATTCTTCTTGTAATACAGCCTCCGAAGGAATCGTCATTCCTTCTTTATAGGTTCCTAAACGGATGTTTTCCCGTAATTCATTCGCAAGTTGTTCGTACTTCGTTGTCATATTAATCCCATCTTTCGAAAGTTGTCCGTACATATAGTATATTTAGAATGCGCTTTCTTGTCAATGTAATTTTGTAAAAATCAATTTTTTACCTGAAGCAGAAATATAATAGTCAGTGGCAGCCTCTGCTAAATGCACGATTCGATCAATTGCAACTGTTCAGAAAAGATGAATTGCTATACAATAAATGACAACGACAGCAAAGGAGGTTCTTCCTATTTTCTCTTTTAAAGATATTAAAGAAAATTACCCAAACGCTGCTTTGCATCCAGCAAAATCAACAGATCCAGGAATCGAATCGATTCCATTTGGTCAGAAATTCATCTGGCTGCCTACTGCCGATCTATCGGCAAAAGAAAGAATCATGCTGCAATTAGGCAGCGGTGCACTGTTTCCGGTAATCGACAACCGTTTTCGACCATGGTACCCGATTTTATTTGAACATCAGCCGATAAATGAGACCGGTGATTATCGTTTGTTGCAAGTGAAATTTACGAGTGGGATCGATTTATTGCAGACTGAGTGGCTGCAAGAGATCCAGCAAATGCTCCCCCATGTCGTCGACCTCTTTTTTGTTACCGAAGACAGTGCGTTGATTGTTGAACAGCGGGTTGGTGAGAACTTGCGCTTAGATGAACTGGATGGTTTATTTGTTGCTTTAGATATGGATTTTGACTGCTACTCGCATTTATTTGTAGGGCCGTTTCACCATTCGAGCCATGATTTCACACTTCTGCTGACTGAAGAAATGACTCTTTTTCAACAATTGACTCGACAAACCAATTTAAAAAGTTTGGATCTGGCTACATCTCTAATCCATTTGCTAAGCACTGCCGGTTCCGACTATCAACTATTATTTCGAACACTTTATCAGGATTGGTTTCAGGAAAGCGATCTTATCCATTTGATCGAGTCGCTGTGGAAAAATCAAGGAAATGCCAGTTCTACAGCCAAGTCACTCTTCATGCATCGCAATACACTACTTTATAAGATCGATAAATTCCAAAGTATGACTAATCTGAACTTAAAAGAAATGGATGATCTGCTGCTGTGCTATTTTCTTATCAAAAATTTCGCTCATCCAGCCGATTGAACAACTTGCACAAGAAAACGTTTTTTTTCTTGTGCATATTTCCGTTGCTGAATCAAAGCGTTTTCATTTATGATACAGGTGTAAACTAAATGGAAAGAGGTAATCCTAATGGTAGAAATGGCTCTGAAACACGTGCATAAAAAATACGACAACAATGATAATTATTCTGTAACAGATTTTAATTTAGATATTTCTGATCGCGAGTTTATTGTTTTTGTTGGACCTTCCGGTTGCGGAAAGTCAACAACGCTGCGGATGATCGCTGGATTAGAAGATATTTCTGAAGGAGAATTATCCATCGGCGGCAAAGTAATGAACGATGTCGCACCAAAAGATCGTGATATTGCCATGGTATTCCAGAACTATGCGTTGTATCCACATATGACAGTTTTCAACAACATGGCTTTCGGATTGAAATTACGTAAATACGATAAAGAAGAAATCAAAAAACGGGTAGAAAATGCTGCCGAGATCTTAGGATTGACAGAATATCTAGACCGTAAACCAGCCGCACTATCTGGTGGACAACGTCAACGGGTAGCTTTGGGTCGTGCCATCGTACGTGATGCCAAAGTCTTCTTGATGGATGAACCTTTGTCAAACTTAGATGCGAAATTGCGGGTAGCAATGCGTGCGGAGATTGCGAAACTGCATCAACGTCTTGAAACAACTACGATTTATGTAACCCATGACCAAACAGAAGCGATGACAATGGCAGACCGAATCGTTATTATGAAAGACGGATTTATTCAACAAATCGGTTCACCGAAAGAAGTGTACAACTCACCTAAAAATATGTTTGTTGCCGGCTTTATCGGTTCACCTGCTATGAACTTCTTTACAGTTACTTTGAAAAACGGCATGATCTCAGACGGCCATGGATTAAACTTACGTATTCCTGAAGGCAAAAACAAAGGCCTTATCGAAAAAGGGTACGAAGGCAAGGAATTAGTCTTTGGTATCCGTCCAGAAGATATCCACAGCGAACAAATCGCATTGGAAGCTTCACCAGAAGCAACTGTCCGTGCAGAAGTAGTCGTTTCTGAACTGCTTGGTGCTGAAACAATGCTTTATACAAAGATTGGTTCCACTGAGTTTATCTCTAAAGTAGATGCTCGTGACTTCCATCGTCCAGGTGAAGTGATTGATCTTGCTTTCAACATCAACAAAGCCCACTTCTTTGATAAGACATCTGAGAATGTGATCACGTTACCTTAATTTGTAGTTTTCTTGCACTGTCCTTGGTTTGCCCCCTAGACAGTTGCAATTAACTAATATCCACTTTTATTCCTTATTTGTATCCCCTGAAAACAGACAGCCCTGCGGCTGTCTGTTTTTGGGTGGATTCTCTTTAGGTGAAGGGACTACTTTGAAGCTCTCTTCTCAAGAAAGCGTACATAAAATTTTTTGATCGTTGGGTATTGACGATATGCCAAGAAAACAACTTTGATTCTTTTAGTAGTAACTGGGTCGACATCAATGATTTTCTTATACCCGACAGTTCCGCATTCTGCTAAAAAGCAATCCTTGCCATCTTTTTCATAATAAAGTACTGCTTTTTCAATTCTCTGACTCTCGCGGATTTCTTCTTGTAAAATCACTGTATTGATTTGTGTTGGTTGTGCAAAAGTCACTGTTACCCACGGCTCATGATCGTTATCCGCAGGTTGCCAATACGTCTTCTTTGATGAGGTAACCTTCTGCAGGCTTTCTTGATCCCAGGGTGATTTTTGGGAAGAAGCTGTGATCTGTCCTTGGTACAACGGCTGATCCGTTTGTAATGGCCGTAGATATTGCCCTAATTGCATCAGTGACTGCTGATCTTTCGGGTGGATCGCCCCATTGGGCATTGGCGGAACATTTAATAAAAATACCGCGTTTCCTCCTACCGCTTTCCGATACAAAGAAAATAATGTTTCGGCACTTTTCACTGCTGTATCCTCTTCCGGATGATAAAACCAGCCGGGTCTGATTGATAGATTGACCTCTGCGGGATACCAGACTAAATCTCTGTTGGAATCGTAGTTTCTCAATACAGATCGGCTACCTAAATCTTCTGCCATACTTGAGATTGTCGTCCGGAATTCTGCTGTGTCTGTTTGTTGTGATTTTTCGGCCGTCTTTTCGGCATCCAATAGCTCACGGGGAACGACACTCCACTCATTCTGCCTTGTGTGCCCGGCTTCATTTCCGATCCAGCGAACATCTGGACCGCAAACGGCAATCACAGCATCCGGCTGTAATTGCCGAATCTGTTGATAATATCTTTGCCAGTCATAAAACTGCCGCTTTCCGTTAGGTCCTTCTCCATTGGCTCCATCAAGCCACACTTCTGCTATTTCACCATACTGCGTCAATAATTCTGTCAATTGACCCACATACACCTCGTTATAGGCCTGTCCGGTGCCGTAGCTTGCGGCGTGCTGATCCCACGGAGAAAGATAGATGCCAAACGCCATCCCTGCTTCTTGACAAGCCTCCGACAATTCTTTGACTAAATCTCCTTTGCCATTTTTCCAAGGTGTATAAGCGACTGTCTGCTGCGAATAGTTGCTGGGCCATAAACAGAAGCCATCATGGTGCTTACAGGTTAAGATCATCCCTTTCATCCCACTGCATTTGCAAAGCGTGACCCACTCTTTACAGTCCACTGCTTGCGGGTCAAATAGTGCTAAGGATTCTCTCCCATTTCCCCATTCCCGATTCGTCATGGTATTCAAGCCAAAATGAATAAAGCCATAAAATTCCCGTGCTTGCCATAGTAGTTGACGGTAACTCGGACGGATCGCCGTCAATTCTTCAACTTTCATCGCACTTCCCCTTTCTCCAACTGATTGTCAGCAAACTGGAACCCATTCAGATAAGTGTTCTTACTGGCGATGGCTCACTAACCGCAGTTGTTTTGTTTTTGGTCTTTACAGCAAATAGAGTAGTAGATGCCAAATGAATTGACAAGCCACTACTCTAAATTACATAGTTTAGTTTGTTTCACATAGTTTTTTTCCACAGGTTGCGTTCAGGATTGCAACACCAGAATAGCCGAGAACTAATTCAACTGCAATAATGTTAAACTATCTGCTAAGACCGCTTCACCATCAAGAAGCTCGTAATCTTCTGGTGTGATTAGTTTATACGGAACTGCTTTATAGTTCAAAAAATCTTTTAAGCGATTGATTTCATATTTCGATTGTGGTCCAATCAGTAATGCATCAACAGTCTGATTTTGAATGATTTGTTCAGCAATGATTGCTGGTGCTGAATAAATATGGACAGTTATTCCTTGTTCATCCGCTGCTCGCTGCATGTTTTTCACTAATAGACCTGTTGTGATGCCTGCTGTACAGATCAATAAGATCGTCTTTTGTGCTTCTGTCCCCATATTTACAGCCTCCTAAGATATTTTCTTTTTCTTATTATAAATATCTAAGACAACTGCTAACAGCAAGATCAATCCTTTGATTGCCTGTTGCCAGTCGACCCCTACACCTAGAATCGACATCCCATTATTCAGTACTCCCATCACTAATCCGCCGACGATCGCACCCATGATCGTTCCGATTCCGCCAGAAGTTGAGGCACCGCCAAAATAAACGGCAGCCATGGCATCCAGTTCCATAGAGGTTCCTGCTTGTGGTGTCGCAGCGTTCAATCGGGCAGCCAAAACCAAACCTGCCAATGCCGCCATCGCGCCCATATTGACAAAGACCCAGAAAGTGATTTTTTTCGTTTTGATTCCTGACAGTTCAGCGGCTTTCCTATTTCCACCAGTTGCATAGATTTGACGACCGGCAACTGTTTTATTTGTTAAGAATCCATATGCTGCGACGATGACTCCTAATAAAATCAAGATGATCGGGTAACCCTGATAAGAAGCGAACACATAAGTTGCGCCAATGAAAACGACGCCGATGAAAAGAGCTTTGAACAAAAAGGTACTGGTGGACTCTACTTCAAACAAATTTTTCTTGCGGCGTTCCCGGGTTCGCCATTGACCAAAAATCAATAGTGCCGTGATACCGACACCGATAATCATTGAAAGGAGATGAATATGATCGCCGCTGACAATATCAGGTAAATAGCCTGTTGAAATTTTTTGAAACGAGGTAGGAAATGGTGCTAAAGATTGTCCTCCCAGAACGACTTGAGTCAATCCACGGAACATCAACAGTCCAGACAACGTAACAATAAAAGCAGGAATCCCCACATAAGCTACCCAGAAACCTTGCCAAGCGCCAATCAACGCACCAATCAGTACACATAATGGCACAGCCACCCAGGGACTCATGCCATTATTGACCATCAAGACGCCGGCGATTGCGCCAACAAACGCCATGACAGATCCGACAGACAAATCGACATGCCCTAACAAGACAACTAGTAACATCCCCGCAGCTAAAACCAATATATGACTATTTTGCAAAACAAGATTGGTGATGTTCAATGGTCGCCAGAAAATACCATCTGTCATTGCTTGAAAGGCAATCAATAAGACGACCAGGATAATAATCATGCTGTATTTGCTAAAAATCTCTAACGCTTTGTCTTTGATAGAATGTTTTTGCACTTTTTTTAATTTATTCGTTGTTTCCATCCTAAACCCCACTCTCTTCTAATGTCATCAAGTTCATCAGCAGTTCTTGATCCGCATCTTGCCGCAATACTTCTCCTGTAAAACGCCCTTCATTCATCGTATAGATCCGGTCACACATACCCAAAAGTTCCGGCAGCTCGGAGGAAATGATACAGATTGCTTTACCCGCAGATGCCATTTCTTCAATGATCGTATAAATTTCATATTTTGCTCCAACATCGATTCCTCGTGTTGGCTCATCTAAAAATAAAATATCCGGTTCCGTCATCAACCACTTAGCCAAAACAACTTTTTGCTGGTTTCCGCCGCTAAGGCTGCCAACATTTTGATAGATTGAATTGGTTTTCGTCCGCATTTTTTTGCGGTATTCTTCTGCCAAAATTACTTCTTTCTCTTTGTCCAAAACACCGTTGCGACTGATTTTATTCAGACTAGCAATCGTTGTGTTCTCCCGAATGTCCATCAATAGATTAAGTCCTAATGCTTTACGGTCCTCTGAGACATACGCAAGCCCATTTCTAACGGCAGCTGGAACATCTTTTACGGAGATTTGTTGCCCTTCTTTATAGACTTCGCCCGTGATATTGCTGCCATAGGAATGCCCAAAGACACTCATCGCAAATTCTGTTCGTCCCGCGCCCATAAGCCCAGCAATGCCGATGATTTCTCCTTTGCGGATCATCAAATTGAGGTCTTCGTTCACGATTCGATTTGTATCGATAGGATGATGAACGGTCCAATTCTTCACTTCAAAAAAAGGATCACCAATCTGGGGATGCCGTTCCGGATAGCGATTCGTCAAGTCACGACCAACCATCCCGCGAATGATTCGCTCTTCAGAAATCTGATTGCCAGCCATCGTTTCAATGGTTTGTCCATCGCGCAAAATCGTGATGCGATCGGCGACATTGACTATTTCATTCAACTTATGAGAAATAATGATGGAAGTAATCCCTTGATTACGAAATTCTTTGATCAATTCTAGTAAATTGGCACTTTCTTCTTCATTCAGAGCGGCTGTTGGTTCATCTAAAATCAATAATCGGACTGATTTAGAAAATGCTTTGGCGATCTCTACTAGCTGCTGCTGCCCTACACCGATTTGTGAAACCAATGTATTAGGATCAAGACGCAAGCCAACTGTTTTTAATAAATTATCGGTCTTCTTTTCTGTGATATTCCAATCGATGATGCCATTTTTGGCTTGTTCATTTCCTAAAAAAATATTCTCTTTGATGGATAAATAAGGACTTAAAGCCAGCTCTTGATGAATGATTACGATCCCTTTTTCTTCGCTATCTCGTAAATCTTTAAATTTACAGAGCTCTCCTTCGTAATATATTTCACCTTCATACGTGCCATGTGGATACAAACCGCTTAGCACATTCATCAATGTAGATTTTCCTGCGCCGTTTTCACCACATAGCGCATGGATCTCACCACGTTCGATCGAAAGATTTACATTGCTTAATGCTCGTACGCCTGAAAATTCTTTGACGATATTCTTCATTTCGAGAATATAATCTGCCATGTCCTTTCACCCTTTTCTTTTTATGTAGTCAGAGATTCTGCAGAAGAAATAAAATGATCCATTCAAAAGAACGGCTCTTTGACAAACAAGAAAGAACAGGGCAAAACATTGGAGTATCCGCTGATCTGCCCCGATCATTATCCCTTCAGCTGCTCTTTTACCTTTTTTGCGCTTTTGACAGCCCCACTGTCAACAACTAGCCCAGATCTTTTTCCGTGTAATAGTCACTGTCCACAAGCTCTTCTTTATAATTGCTGCTATCTACAGAGACTGGATTAGATAGATAGGTCGGTACCACTTTGACCCCATTGTCATAAGTTTCGGTATCATTGACTGGGACTTCTTCGCCATTGGCGATTGCTTCGATCATTTCGATCGTGTTTTTGGCTAGAACTCGGGTATCTTTGAAAATCGTTTGCGTTTGTTCTCCAGCAATGATCGATTTAACTCCAGCAATGGTTGCATCTTGTCCTGTAATTACAGGTAATGGTTTTTCAGAAGAACCATACCCCACACCTTTTAGGGATGAGATGATTCCTAAACTGATTGGATCATAAGGAGAAAGAACGGCATCTAATGTTTTATCGGTATAGTTGGCACTCAATAAGTTGTCCATCCGTGCCTGTGCAGTAGAACCATCCCAGCGCAGTGTTGCGATTTGGTTGAAATTCGTCTGACCCGAAGGAACCACTAATTGACCACTATCAATATACTGTTGAAAAACAGACATCACGCCATTGTAATTGATCAACGCATTGTTATCATCCGGTGAACCACCAAACAATTCGATATTGAAGGGTCCTTTTCCATCTTTCAGGCCTAGCTTGTCTTCAATATAAGAAGCTTGTAAAACACCCACACCGAAATTGTCAAAGGTTGCATAGTAATCGACGTACTCCGAATTCATCAATAACCGATCATAAGCAATCACTTTGATGTCCTCGTTATGAGCCTTTTCGAGAACATCGGTAAGCGCGGAACCATCAATAGAAGCAATCACTAATGTATCGACGCCTTTAGTGATCATGTTTTCAATTTGAGCGACCTGATTCTCAACCTTATCTTCGCCATATTGCAAGTCTGTTTTGTAGCCTAACTTTTCCAGTTCATCTACCATATTGTTTCCATCGGCAATCCAACGTTCTGCTGATTTTGTAGGCATAGCGATTCCCACAAACCCTTTGTCCCCGCTGCTGGCTCCACCACTATCTGAGCCGTTTCCGCAAGCTGCCAACATCCCTCCCAAGAGAACGGTTGAAGCGATACCTACGATTTTTTTCATTGTGCTTTTCATTTATTGATCCCTCCATACTTTTACTTACAGGCTAAGTATAGAAAAAACAGCAATCGCTTACATTAACTATTTTTGGTAGTTTCTTTGATTTCTTGGGACATTGGAATTCAAACCTTGATTTTCTTTCGATTACCTTGTTTTTTTTCGGAATCTTGAAATTAAGAAAAGCGCTTACCTTTTTTTGGTAAAATAGAGGTCGGGGGTGAAATTATGGATAAAAAAAGGTTACACATCTTCCTTTCGATCCTGCTTATGACCAGTCTTAGCGCCTGCCAACGACCAGCTGAGGGGACCAATGAATCTGCTAAAGAGAGCATTGTCATTGGCTTTTCGCAATCTGGTACAGAAAGCAGTTGGCGTAAACGTCATACTGAATCGATTCGGACAGAGTTAGAGAAAGAAGGGTATGAAGTACTTTATCGAAATGGCTATATGAATCAAGAAAGACAGATCCAAGATATCCGCAGTTTTATCGTTTACCAAGTAGATGCAATCGTCTTTACTCCATTACAAGAAGATGGTTGGGAACCAATACTCGAAGAGGCGGCCAATGCAGGTATCCCTGTTTTTATCGTTGATCGTCATGTGGATCTGGCAGATCCTTCCTTATTTTTGACACATATCGGTCCTAGTTTCAAAGCGGAAGGCAATCGAGCTGGCCTTTATGTCAGCAATTATTTCAAGCATCATGAAAATGAAACGATCAACGTGCTGGAGTTGACCGGACTCAGTGATACATCCCCTACGCAACTACGTTCAGATGGCTTTCGAGAAACCATCAAACGAGATTATGCGAAAAACAATGTCACTATTCAAGTAACTGATGCCTTGAATGGCGACTTCATTCGTAGAAAAGGCAAAGAAGTGATTGAACAATATATTGCAGAAGGAAAAATGGCCGACATCGATGTTTTATTCAGTCATAACGATGAAATGACTATCGGCGCGTTAGAAGCCTTGAAACAAACAGATATCGTCCCTGGAAAAGACATTGTTATCGTTACGATTGATGCTCAAAAAGAAATGATCGACAATTTGAAAAACGGCATCGTTAATTGCGTTGTTGAATGTAATCCCGATGCTGGTATCTTCGTTAAAAATGCTATTTCCCGTTATTTAAGTCGGGGCAGAAGTGCAGTTCCAAAAGAAATCTATGTCCACGAGACAGTTTTTTCAAGTGATATGGATTTTGACCAGATTCCACCCCGAAATTATTAAGGAGTTATTCATGAAAAAGACAAGTATACAGACTGTAGACAAAGTCCATTTTATGGATGATGTCTACAGTCTTTTCTTTTATAATAGATTTATGAAAACGAATG